>JASLRF010000252.1 GCA_030744095.1 Pirellulaceae bacterium
GCCAAGTGCGTGCCGGTGGGGGCGACCTTGAGGTTGGCAACACCCGCCTCGATATCGGTTACTTGACGAGGTTTCACTTTCTTCGGATTGACCGACCAGACCTGAGGCTTGGCGTCTTCGACATCGGTGGGGATGCCGACAAAGAACAGGCGACCGGCCGACGTCCCCTGTCCCCATTGGAGATCCGAAACGCTCTTCCAGGCCTTGCCGATGACTCGATCGCGCCGCCCGTCCAGCGTCAGCAGATGGAGTTCGCTGCTCCCGGTGTTCTCTTTCAATTCGTAGCTGCGCACGGTGTAAGCGATTTGCAGGCCATCTCCTGAAACGGCACCACCAGAGACACGGCCCAGTTCCCAAAGTAGCTCCGGAGTCATTCGGGCTTCCGCCGCGGTGGAAATAGTCGTCACCGAAACCACCAGCGCCAGCATCAACAAGCTTGTCATCGTGTATCGCATTGCATTTTCTCCGGCGGATTTTTCAAGGTGATGCTGCAAGTATAGCCCGATCGTAACCGCAAGTGGCAGCAGTACCTACAAGTTGCGATTGCGCCGATAAAGCGTCATGCAGTCTGTGAAGCTCTGACGGTTTTGTCGATTTTGACGACAGACCTTGTGTTGCAACATCCGATCAAATAAGGAGGAAATGCGCCCCTGCGCGCATTCACGGATTTCGCTCCTTCGCCGATCAGGCTGCCATGAGTACCACCGGGTCAACCGACCCTCAATCGCAATTCAATCTTCCGCCAGCAGGCGTTTCAGCAACGTCAACGCAGGATGCGTCAGAGGTCAATTCCGTGCTGATCCAGCAGACCAAGAACGAGATCCGTTCTCTGGTGCAAGAGATTACACATCTTTCTCAGACTGACATCCCGTTAGACGAATTCTACGACGAGTTTCTGCGCCGCGTCGTTCAGGCATTGGCGTCGTCCGGTGGTGCACTGTGGACGGTTGAAAACAACGGCGGATTGCGACTGCAATACCAAGTCAACCTGCCGACTGAAACACTGGCGGATCAACCCGAGAACCAACGACGGCACGGGCTCTTGCTGCAGAATGTCTTGGCCAGCGGACAGCCTACGCTGGTGCCGCCACAATCTGGTTCGTCCGGCGGTGACGAGGCTGGTAACCCAACAAATCACCTGCTCGTACTGGCCTGCCTGCGTGTCGAAAACGAACCACGCGGCGTAATTGAGATTTTTCAGCGCAGCGGCGGTGGTCCGACGACTCAACGCGGCTATTTGAGGTTTCTGGTCCAGATGGCCGAACTGGCCAGTGAGTTTCTCAAGAACCGACAACTGCGGCAATTGGGAGACAGCAAGACGCTATGGGAGAACCTCGAGCGGTTCATCTGCCAAGTTCATCGCGGTCTGAATGTTCGTCAGACAGGGTATACGATTGTCAACGAAAGTCGACGCTTGGTTCGCTGCGACCGAGTTAGCTTGACGTTGCGACGCGGTGGTCGCCAACAGGTGGTCGCCGTCAGCGGGCTCGATACATTGGATCGACGTGCGGAAGAAGTCAAACTGCTGGGACAATTGGCCACCGCCGTGGTCGCAGGAAACCGACCGCTGTGGTACGGGGGCGCAGACAACGACGTGCCGCCTCAAATCGACGAACCGTTGCAGCAGTACGTCGATCAATCACACGCCACGATGGTGGCCGTGGTCCCGTTGCGCCGACCGCCGGATGGTCTGCAGGGCACCGATTCTCAGCCCAGCGACGACCTGCCGAAAGAAGTCATTGCGGCGTTGATTGTCGAGCAAATGGGTGATCTTACCGTGGCGGAAGGACAGATCGAGCGGGTCGACATCGTCGCCCAGCATAGCGCCTCGGCATTGGCCAACGCATTGGATCACGAGAGCCTGTTTCTCATGCCGCTGTGGCGGATGCTGGGCAAAGCCAAATGGGTTGCCAAAGTCCGCAACCTGCCCAAGGTCGTGTTGGGATTGGCCGTTGTCGTCGGCGTCGTCCTGGCGCTCGCCCTGGTGCCCGCGGATTTCGAACTATCCTCGCGCGGCACGCTGCAACCATCGTCCCGCCACGAGATCTACGCTCACCTGGACGGTGTGATCACGGAGGTTCCAGTCCGGCACGAACAGCCCGTCCAGCGAGGCGACGTTCTGGTGCGGATGAAGAACAACGAACTGGAGGTGGAGATTGCCGACCTGATTGGGCGGAATCGGACTACGCAGGAACGGATTCGAGCGATTCAGCGCGCCCAGCTGCACGATCGCCGATTGGGAGTTGCCGAGCAGAACCGGCTAGGCGGCGAGTTACTGGAGCTCAAACAAGTGGCCGAGAGCATCGACCGAGAGCTGATTCTGCTCCGCCAAAAACAAGAGCAGTTGGTCATTCGGTCCGAGACTCACGGCCAGGTTGTCACGTGGGGTGTCAGCGAACTACTGCTGCGACGACCTGTACAGACTGGCCGCGCGCTGATGACAATTGTCGACCCGATGGGTGCCTGGGAGCTAGAGTTGAATATGCCCGAACGACGGATGGGTCATATTTCCCGCGCGGCGCGTGACAGCCAAAATCGACTGCGTGTAACGTTTGTCTTGTCGTCACACCCGGGGTTGGAATTTGAAGGTCGCGTGACGGACATCCATCGGACGGCGGAAGTCCAGGGAGATGAAGGCAATTCGGTGCTAATCCGTGTTGCCATCGACAAACAACAGTTGCCCGAACTTCGCAGCGACACCACGGTCACCGCCAAGGTGAATTGTGGCCGCCGGTCGATTGGTTACGTGGTCTTTCACGAACTGCTGGAAACCGTTCAATCAAGAGTCTTGTTCTGGCTGTAAGGCGACAGGCAGATGGAAACCTACGACTGGTAAACTCAATTCCGCCGCTCGCCTAGAAACGCCGACGGGCGGCGGGCAGATCCGTTCGTGCAGTACGGTGACAGAAACAAACGGAAACGCGGAGGTATTCAATGCACTCAATCACCTTGACGATGTTGATGGCGGTGACCATGGGCGGGCCGATGCCCCAACAGGAATTCGTCTCTCCTGCGCCGACCGGCACGCCAACCATTCAGCACTGCCAGGTCTTTTTGATCCAAGATGTCGAGGTGCCAGCGGAACAAGCGGGTCGCCTGGTACGTGTCGATGTTCGCGAAGATGACATGGTGGAACCGGGTGACCTGCTCGCACGGATCGACGATCGGCAGGCCCAGCTGCAGAAGACGGCTGCCGAATTGGAACGCAACGCGGCCCAGACCCGTGCGGATGACGACATCGAAGTCCGCTTTTCGATCAAATCCTTCGAACTGGCCGATGCCGAATTGAATCAAGACCTGGGCATCAATCGCCAATCGCCTGGCGTGATACCAATGTCCGAAATCCGCCGAAAACGGCTGGCACGTCATCGCGCGGAATTGCAGATCGATCGAAGCAAGCTTGATTTGCGAGTTGCGCAGATGACTGCCGATGTGCAACAAGCCGCTGTGCTAGCCGCAGAAGAGAATATTCTACGTTGTCAGATCAATGCACCATTCAAAGGTGTCGTGATCGATGTACTCAAACAAGAAGGTCAGTGGGTGGATATCGGCGAACCAGTGATTCGCGTGGTGCGAATGGATCGCTTGCGCGTGGACGGGTTCTTGGATGGCAAGGAGTTCAATCCCTCGGACTTGAGCGATCGGCAGGTCGCCGTAAAGGTCCAGTTGGCACGTGGACAGATGGAACAATTCACCGGCAAGGTCACGTTCATCAGTCCACTGGTCCAGGCGGGTAACCACTATCGGATCCGTGCCGAAGTTGAAAACCGGCAGCACCGAGGTCACTGGTTGTTGCGTCCCGGAATGAACGCAACGATGACGGTGCATGGGAACTGAGCGGATTCGAATCGAAACTGACGGTTAGCCGCGCTGATGGTTGGATCCAACATGACAGGTGCAACGCAATCGCTCGCTTCCGGCGCGTCGCGTCCACTGCGAATGCGAACGCGGTCGGACCTTACGATTGAGCAACACATATACTTGGGCCGCAAATACTGGATCGTGAAGGACCGCCTGGCCCAGAAGTACTATCGCTTCGAAGAAGAAGAATTTGCGCTGTTGGAGATGTTGGATGGTCAGGCCAGCCTACAGGATATTCAAGCGGAATTTGAACGCCGATTCGCACCACAAAAGATCACAACGCACGAACTGCATCAGTTGGTGTCGATGCTGCACCGAAGTGCGCTGGTCGTCTCTGACGCAGCCGGACAGGGGCAACAACTGTACAAACGCCATGTCGCAACCTCGCATCGACAGAAGCTTGGTGCCCTGACCAACGTCCTGTGCATTCGCTTTAAGGGCTTTGATCCAGACCGCCTGCTGACGTGGTTGGATCGCCGTGTGGGTTGGCTATTCTCTGTACCCTGCCTGGTGCTGAGTCTGATTCTGACGATGTCGGCGGCCCTGTTGATCGGCGTTCAGTTCGACATCTTCTGGTCCCGGATGCCGGGGTTTCATGCATTCTTCGCCTCGGAGAACTGGATCTGGCTGAGCCTCACTCTGGCCGTCACCAAGGTCCTCCACGAATTCGGTCACGGGCTATCCTGCAAACGACTGGGCGGCGAATGCCACGAAATGGGAATGATGATGTTGGTCCTGACGCCCTGTCTGTATTGCAACGTATCGGATTCGTGGATGTTGCCCAACAAATGGCACCGCGCGGCGATCGGCGCGGCAGGCATGTACGTGGAGATCGTGTTGGCGTCGATCTGCACTTTTGTCTGGTGGTTCACGCATCCCGGACTGTTGAACTACGTTTGCTTCAACGTGATGTTCGTCTGCTCGGTCAGCACGCTCTTGTTCAACGCGAATCCCTTGTTGCGATATGACGGCTACTATATCCTCTCGGATTTGGTCGAAATTCCTAACTTGCGACAAAAAGCGAGCACCATTCTACAACGCAAACTCGGCTCATGGTGTCTCGGCCTGACGGAACCACCCGATCCGTTCTTGCCACAGCGACGCCAATCGTTCTTTGCTATCTACTGCATCGCAGCGGCTGCGTACCGTTGGTTGGTTGTGTTTGGAATCCTGTGGTTCTTGTACGAAGTATTCGAGCCTTACGGACTAAAGATCATTGGGCAATTGATCGCTGTGATGTCGCTTTACGGGTTGTTGGTGGCACCGTTGTGGAAGCTTTGCAGATTCTTTTACGTACCTGGGAGGATGGATCAAGTGAACAAGCCACGCATGATTGCCAGCGTCGCCGGTACGGCGATCGTGCTGTTGGCAATCTTCCTTGTCCCGCTGCCGTACTACACCAACTGTAGTTTGTATTTGCAATTGCGTGACGCCGCGTCCGTGTATGTCGAGACACCAGGTGCGATTAAACGTATCCACGTCCGCGACGGCCAGTGGGTCGAGCGTGATCAACCATTACTCACGTTGGGCAGTCTCGACGTCCAAATCAGCATTGCGCAGATCGAAGGTGCAAAACGGCAACTCGAATCAAGACGAATCGCCCTACTACAGCGATCGTTTGAAGACGAATCGGCTGCGGCCGAAATCGCAGAAGTGCAAGAAGCCTTGGCAGCCCGCGACGAACAGTTGCAGAATCGGCAACGCGATGCGCGACGTTTGGCGATCTCTGCACCGTTGGCGGGGTGGGTCATTCCGCCGCCACGTGTCCCCGAAGCACCTCGCAATGGAGCAAATCTGCCCAGTTGGTCTGGGACGCCGCTGGAACCGCGAAACCGCAATGCGTTTCTTCCTGAAGGGGTCCCGGTTTGTCAGATCGGCGACCCGCGCCACCTGGAAGCAATCCTGGCCATCGATCAAGGCGATATGGAATTTGTTCACAAAGGGCAGGCGGTCGATATCATGTTCGAGCAGCTACCGGGGCAACGGTTCCGGTCGCAGATCAGTCAGATCTCGCAACTCGATATGAAGGTCATGCCACAGAGCCTGTCGAGCAAGAGTGGAGGCGACCTCGTCACGCGCACCGATCAAAGCGGTCACCAACGGCCAGACAGTACGACCTATCAAGGCAGCGCTTCGATCGACGACGAAGACGGTCTGCTCCTGGTCGGAGCAACAGGAACGGCGAAAATCCACACCGGCTATCGCACCGTCGCCCAACGTGCCTGGCGATATCTGTGCCAGACATTCAACCTGGAAGTGTGAAGCACGCATGGTCGAGCGGACTCGCAGAATCCTTTGTGGTGCAGAGGAGTTACGATAAATGCCACGGACCGAGTTGCTATTCCAATTCGTGACCCATTGACAAATTCTCCGCGCCCCTATTTCCTCGGCGCTGAAAAAACGGTTAGACTACGGGCACTCGCCACGTGCCCAAACGGTTAATCTTGGGCGGCAAGTCAGGGTTCAGCTGCACACCTGCTCGCTTCACGCTTGACGCCGCCGGGTGCCCGCCGTAACGGTCGAGGCAAAATACCCGTATGGCGGACTTTCTAAGGTTCCCACCGGACTCCGAACTCATGGATGGGGTCGAACGTTTTCGGCGGTCTGAAGATTGTTCTGGCACTTACTTGATTCTTAAACCAGAGTGATCGATTAGAAAAAGGCAGTTGTCGGATTGGGTAAATCGTGTCCCGCGCACACATGGCGGTCGGCACCCTCTTGTCGCCACAGCTCCGGCAGACTGATCTCTCGCGAGATCGAATCCAATCGACAGTGAAACCGGCTATGGTAGTTGCGAAGGACAAGGTCGTTGCCATTGATTACATGTTGAAGGACAACGATGGGCAAGTCTTGGACCAGTCCGACGACGGGCAACCGTTGAGCTACTTACATGGTGCCGGGATGATTATCACAGGGCTGGAATCGGCCCTTGAAGGTAAGGTAACTGGCGACGAACTGCAGGTCACTATCGAGCCGGCTGATGGATACGGCGAATTTGACGATGGTCTACGTCAGCAAGTTCCTCGGAGCGAATTTGCGGACATTGAGGACTTAGCGGTGGGCATGCAATTTCGCGTGAACGCCGAAGATGACGATTTTATTGTTGTTACCGTCGTTGATGTCAACGACGAAGAGGTCACGGTCGACGGGAATCATCAGTTGGCGGGCGTTACGTTGCATTTCGACGTGAAGGTTCGTGAAATTCGTGATGCAACTGAGGAAGAAATCGAACACGGACATCCACACGGTCCTGGTGGACACGAACACTAACAGAGCGTTTGCCCGGACACACTATCACTTACGAAACGGGAGTTTCCACATGCCGCAGGGTACGATCAAGAAGCTGGTTCGGGACAAGGGTTTTGGATTCATCGAAGGCGAACGCGGGGATATCTTCTTCCACCACTCCGCCCTCATCGAGGCACGTATTGAAGAGCTTCAAGAGGGGCAACGAGTTGATTACGAAGAGGGGCGCGGCCCCAAAGGCCCACGTGCCGAAAATGTAAAGTTGGCCTAAGGGCGAGACTTTCACGGACAAGAGATGAAGGACGCCGAGCACTGCGCGGGCGTCCTTCGTTTTTGCGCGGCGGCGAACCTATGCAAGGCCACTGATGAACAGCTTCCTGGCAGCCTCCACTCACTCTGCGAGCCAACCTTTTGAATGAAATGCCTGACCAGTTCGATGTGATCGTTGTCGGTGCCGGTGGAAGCGGGCTGGCGGCCGGGATCTCGGCCGCGCAGAACGGAGGACGTGTACTGGTTCTCGAAAGGCAACCCCAGCCGGGCGGTACCACGGGTATCGCCGTGGGTTCGCTGACCGCGGCAGGGACTAGCCTTCAGCGCGATGCTTCCATTGACGATGACGCGGCTAGCCATGCGGAAGATGCGAGCAAATTCGCACCGCCACAAACCGAAGCCCGCAACAACGACGCCATGCGATGGTATTTTCTCAGTGAAGCTGCAACGACTTTTCAGTGGATCCGTGACATGGGACTGTCTTTCGTCGGACCCAGCCCCGAGCCGCCCAACCGTGTCCCCCGGATGCACAACGTGGTGGCCGGTGCTAAAGCCTATATTGCAACGATGCAGATGGAGTTATCGCGACTCGGGGGCACGTTGGTGTGCCGTGCCGGCGTGAATCGCTTGCTGCAACGAAACGGTCGCGTGGTTGGCGTCGAGGCAACCGTCGATGGCAATCCGACTGAACTGTGGGCCACCCGCGGGGTTATCCTGGCCGCCGGTGATTACGCCAACCACTCAGACACAATTGCCCAGCACAAAGGCTCGCAATTCAGTGGCATCGAGGGCATCAATCCGTTTGCCCTGGGCGATGGACATCGATTGGCGCAGTCCGTCGGCGCAGAGCTACGAAACATGGATGTCACGTATGGTCCTGAGCTTCGGTTTGTGCCGTCGAGCCGGCGGCCGTTTCAACAGTGGTTACCGACTCAAGGCGTTTCTGCTCGCATCATCGGCGCAGTGGCACGCCGGCTACCTGGGTGGGCCATGCGACATTTTGTCAAACGTCTGCTTGTCACCTGGCAACATCCCGAAACGGCAATGTTCGACGACGGTGCGATCCTGCTGAATCGGGACGGAGCGAGGTTCGTCGACGAGACCCACTGGCCGGAACGCGAAATCGCTGTCGCGGATCAACCTGACAAGGTCGCTTACATGCTGTTGGACGAGAGAATGATTCGTCGCTACTCGGCATGGCCGCACTTCATTTCTACGGCACCGGATATTGCCTATGCTTACACGCAGGACTATCGGCGCTTGCGTCCCGATGTCACAGCTGACGGTGCGGACCTGTCCCGCCTGCTCGTCGCTCGCGGGCTTGATCCGGAACGAGCCGAACAGGCGATCGCGAGTTTCAACCGATGCGCCGTCGAGCAACGCTCGGACGAGTTCGGTCGGGTCGTCCATTGCGATCCGTTAGCAGGTGGTCGCTGGATGTTAATGGGTCCCTTGAAAGCGTACTTCACAACGACCGAAGGAGGCGCGATGGTTGACCGGAATCTGCGTGTTCTCGATCAGAATGAGGCTGTGATCCCAGGGCTGTATGCCGTCGGCCAAAATGGATTGAGTGGCATGATTCTGTGGGGGCACGGCCTGCACATCTCCTGGGCTTTGACCAGTGGACGGCTGGCGGGCGAGGCGATCATGCGTAACGGGGATTAGCAGTCTTCTAATCTTGGGTAAGAATCGTTTGTGGTCAGCTTGGACTGCACGGCGCAGCAGACAACCGCCGCGCCGTAACCTGAGGGCAGAGAGAAAAAGGAAGGAGAGAGTAGCGCGCAGCGGCTATCGCTTGCGATGGCGAATCTTGGCTCGCATACGGCGTTTTTTGCGGCCAATCTTGCGCCGCCCTTTGCCGGTTTTCTTGGTTCCCACTTGGGACTCCGTAGGGTTGGGAATAATCGAGGTGGCCACAAAAGGGGCTTAACGGGAACCTCTTAGCGTACCCGATCACGCCGTCGATAAACAAGGGGACATCGTCCAACGACGCCCTGATTCCCCAGTGAAATCCCACGCAAATCGGTGCCAGATCGAAAATCTGAGATTCGAAACGCCGGGGATTTTGTCGCTAGAACCCAATTCTCTGCCAACATCGCATTTGGCATGTTAGAAATGGCCCCGAACACCTGGCCGGCTACAGCAGATGCCGCGCCTTGATTTCCAGGTAGCGGTTCACCAACGGTGCGGTCATATCCTCGGGATAGACGTCCAATGACATCACTCCACGATGTTCCAGGTCGGTCAGAACTTGATGACGCCAGGTGAGAATCTCCGCTGCGGCAGCGGCTCGATAGAGTTGCTGGTCGGATCGATAGGCAGTGTCCGCGGCTTCGAACAACCGCCGGTCTCGCATCATCACACCCAGCGGCAGGTGCCGGCCGACCAACGATCCCAGATAGCGTTCAACTTGGAGCGAATTGACTTCGTCAATCAGGTTGGTCACCAGCACGACCAATGAACGTTTCTTGCAGTGTGACGAAAGGTACAGGAACGCTTCGTCGTAACGCGATTCGACAAGCCGCGGAAAACGGTCAAACGAAGCGTGCAGCAGACGGTTCATCTGGTTCATTCCACCGCGGGCCGGCACGTAATTGTGGATCTGGTCCGAGAAGCAGATCAGTCCAACCGAATCTCCTTGCCGCAAGGCAACAAAGCTGAGCATCAACATGGCGTTCAGTGAATGATCGAGCAAGCTCAATCCAGCCGCTTCGTTCGTCATCATCCGTCCGCAATCGAGCATGAAGACGATCCGCTGACTTTGGCTGGTTTGAAAGTCCTTGACGGTCAATTTGTTGCGTCGCGCCGATGCACGCCAATCCATGTGCTTGTAGTTGTCGTCGCGTGTGAAGTCGCGGAGCCGTTCGAATTCATTATCTTGACCGATTTTTCGCGTCCGGCGCACGCCCATCAAGCTGAGGCGGTTGGTGCGCGCCAAGATTGCATATTCAGACAGTTGCTTCATGTCCGGGTACACGGACACGTCCGTGGCGCCAGGCAGAATCAGATAACGTCGCCACATGCCGAACCAACTGCGAACGCGAAGATGAACTTGTTCCAGCGTGAAGCGGCCTCGTCGGTGCGCCGCAAACTCGTAATGCACGGTCGTGCGACTGAGCGGACCAACGCGCAAGCCGAAATACTCGGGCGAGTACTCGAATTCCTCGGGAATGTCGTCGCGCAACTCGGCCGAGAATGTCCGGCGCGAATGATTTGTCAGGAGCAGATTTACACGATGTGGCATCCCCAAGGACGCGATGTGCATCATCTGGCGTTCAATGGAGAATGAGCGTATCGTTGGCAAGGACCACAGATCGATGAACGCCACCGCAAATACAATCACGTCCGCGATAGCCACGAGCAAAATTAGATCGGACCAGATTAGCAAGGCGAACGTCAAGACGCAGGGGGCACCCAATGCGATCGCCAGTGGAATATTGGGGTAAACGCGTTTCCACCAGGCCAGCACGAGCAACGGTACCGAAAATAGAACCAGGACCAACCACGGCAAGGCGCGGAGCCACTGGTATCCTTCTTCGACAGTTTCCAAATAGTCGCTCATAAGGCTCCAAGGGCGACAGCCGAAACGCGTCGATCGCGCCAGGCGTCACCTACTCAAAGACGAGGCACGTCGACGGATCGTACCAACTCGGTCAGCAAGTGGTCCACGAGATGACCTTCAACTTCGGCTTCGGCGGTGAGTGTCACGCGGTGCCGCAAGGCGGGCAGGACGATCTGCACAACATCATCAGGTACGGCATAGTCACGTCCGGTAAAGGCGGCCAGTGTCCGCGCGCCTTGCATCAAGGAAATTCCGGCTCGCGGCGAGGCTCCCAGATGGAATTGTGGCCACTGTCGCGTTAGGCGAACAATCTTGTTGATGTAGTCAATAAGCTTCTCGTCCACGCGCACGTCAGCATTCTCACGAATCACGCGCATGATCTCTGCCGGAGAAGTGATCGTCTGCAGTTCCTCTTCCAATCGCGTGTTCACGTCATCTTGCTTGCTATGCATCGTGAGAATTTCCACTTCTTCGGCTTCGTCAGGATAGTCAGCAAACAGTTTGAACATGAAACGGTCCAACTGCGCTTCGGGCAAATTGTAGGTCCCTTCTGATTCGATTGGATTCTGTGTTGCCAAGACAAGAAAGGGGCGCTCCAGCTGATGGCTGGTTCCATCAATCGTCACGCGATACTCCTGCATGATCTCCAGCAGCGCTGCGTGCGTTTTGGCTGGTGAACGATTGATTTCGTCGGCCAGTAACAACTGCGTAAACACGGGACCGGCGCGAAAGCGAAATTCCTGTTCCTTCATATCAAAGATTGGCGCACCCGTAATATCTGACGGCATCAGGTCGGCCGTGAACTGAATTCTCCCAAACTGGCAACCTAAGATGCGCCCAAGCGTCCGAACAAACAGCGTCTTTCCCAAACCAGGTACACTTTCGATCAGCACGTGGCCACTGGAAAACAAGGCCACCAAGGCCCCCAAGACCAGTTCGTCTTGCCCGACGTAAATCTTGGAAATCTCATCCGTGATCCGATCGAACAGTTTCTTGGTGTCCGTCTCCCGGCCTGTGTACTTCGTTTCGCGGATGGCACCTTTGAGTGACATGGGCGAATCTTGGACCGGCTTCTTGGGCAATGGCTGAAAGCCACTTGCCGGTGGCGATGCCGACGTTGCCTGTGCCATCGGTGGCGGGGCAGCCACGGTTGTCGACGGCGGCGTTGAACCAGGTTCGGGTCTCGTTAGCGACTCACTTGCCGCGCCATAGTCATCCATGCCGGACGAGGCTGTCGGTGATTGTTCGGCAGGCGTGGGAATCGAATTGCGATCGGCACTCGCACTGGCAATCTGCGGAACCGCTTGGACGACAGCGCACTGCGGGCATTTCGCCTGCTTGCCGATGGCGGCCACGGGGACTTTGAGCATGCGACCACACGCGGTGCAAGGGAACTCGGTGGTGCCGTCCGGCGTTGCAGAATCGGAACCAAGTGGTATCGAAGACATGCGTTTCCTTTGTTGTGGGTGCCCAACTTTATAAGCGTTGACACGTTGATTTGATGGGCTGATATTTCCAGCCGATACATTGTTCGTGCTCGGCTTCAAGTTTCGTTTCCGAGTCGAGCCCAAGAGGTCATCCCGCTGGGACCTTACTCCTTTTGTTGATGGCTGACGCCTGATTCTCTTTTCACATGCTCGTGATAGTACTTAACCCGTTCAATGGCGTAGGCGCGATCATTGGTCTTTTCCAGCAGTTCACCCAAGGCATCGATATGTTTACCAAAATGAGATCGTTCAGTCCGTCGAGCGGAGACGTCTACCGTCGAACTGCCAGCCGCATAGTAACCGCTCTTATACGTCGCAGCCCGAACAGTACTGGCGTCGGAACTCAGGGCAACTTCGCGCGGCCGACCGAAGATTGGATACGCAGCAAAACAACACAGAATTCCCAAGGCCGTCAGATGTAGCACAATAATCCCCAGCGGCCAGACCGTAAAGACTTCCAGCCCGGTCGGATAGGTGGTATCCGGATCCTCGGCAAGAATTTTCGGGCCATTCTCATCGCTTTCCAAGAACACCGCCTTCCCCGGCCTCCCGCACGCCGAGATCAGCTTGACTGCCAGCGTGCGATGTTCACGGTTGGCCAACGGCAGGTTCAACAGGAAAGAACCGTTAGCGACGACTAGCAGTTGACTTGAAGCCCATTCGGGCAGGGTTACCTTTGTCACCAATGGACCCTGATCTGCCTCCAACAACGGTTTAAAGGTCGCCGATTCGCCATTCCGCCACGCGGTGTTTTGATCCTCTGTTGGAGACGCCAGACTTGTGTTCAAGTACATCTCGGCTTCTTCTGAATTGATACCCTTACTCCAGGGACCAGATACCTTCACCACGCGCCCCTGTGGCTGCGCCTTTTCCAAGGTAAACCAATCATAGTTTTCGTCGACGTTGATCGCCGCTCGAGCTTTCGCCTGTTCGGAAGTCATCGTCGCCAGACGCCGCGAAACTTCCATCGCTTGTTCTGGCGGCACCGACGGCAGCACGGACCGCCAATACGTCGCTGCGGCATCATAGTCACGCCCTACATAGACCAATGTTCGGCCCGATCTATTGCCCAACCAGTCTTCGAGAAACTGACGCTGCTCTTTGCTAGGAGGTTCATAATTATCGGGAAACCACACGATCACGTCATATTCTTCCAATTTCGGCGAAAGCCGTCGCCAGCCATTGACGCGAAATCCAGCTTTCTTGAACATCTCCCCAAGCACAGCTGTACCGTTGACGCTATCGCGACCCGCTAGTGAGTGACGCAGACCGTAGGTCGTGTCGAGTTCTTCAGGCGCGCAGCCGACGATGGCCATTCCCGTCACGATCAACCAGATTGACATGAAGCGGTTCATGCGAGCGCGTGTTTCGGGTCTAGTTGATCGTGGAATTCATCAAGTTGCGTCCAGCACGATTCAAAACCGGATCGATCCAACCGGTGAGCGCCGAAAAACACGTCCTCGAACGTTACCATGCTGCGCTGCATAAGTTCAAATAGATTCGAGCGACGTCGAATCTCGCGAAGGTATTGACGATTCGTCTTGCCACGCGTCAGGCGAATCACATGGCTCTTGTCCAGCTGCACGAGTTGGTAACTGTACAAGTAGATCATGGCTTCAGCGTACCGA
Source organism: Pirellulaceae bacterium (assembly GCA_030744095.1). Next base: position 14,055 of record JASLRF010000252.1, read on the forward strand.
CCTTCGTCGTACAGTCGTTGGGCTTCGGCCAGCAGATCGCCCTGCGGTCGCTTCAATTGGAACGGCAAAGCATCGACGCGGTCCACGTCGCCGCTAAGCGACAGGTCTTCGTCCACTGCACCAGAGCCCGCGAATCTCTCCTCCAAGTTCAAAAAGGCCTTTGCCAGAAAATAGACGATGGTGGTGATCAGCAAGATCATTACCGTCCAAACGGCAACCCATAAGAGTGAAACCAGCCAGTCCGGTATACTCCACATGGGCGGTGTGAAAAGCCACTTCGAATCTCGATTCTTGACGTCGTCAGGAGGTTCGGCATCGAGCCGCCTAAGTTCACCTTTATTCGCATCATACCAGGGGAAGTCTGCCAGCGCCTCACGACCGGCGTCCGCGACGGGTCCTTCCGTGTCTGGAGAATTCGCCTGCGCATATACCATCGCCGGGAGCCCGGTCAGGCCCATCAAGGAAAGCAACGTGATGATACGCATTCGATCCATGTTAAAACGACTTGCTGACCATTCGATTTGCCTCGGCCCGCATACGGAGTTCCACTTCCCAGCCTTCGTGCCGGATGCGCAGATCTAAATAGCGGAGAAACCGCACGACGTTCAAGTAGATGGCCACCAGCCAACAGGCCAGCGGCATCGCATACAGTAGCATGAACGGGCTGACCTTCCATGAATTAGCGAGCACACCTTTTACAAATATGAAGTTTCCGAACATTGCTGTCGCCAAACAGGCCGTCATGATCGACAGTGCCACGCCCTGTGAAAACAGATCCCCTGAACTTGGGCCATGCAATTGAGTGCTCCGGCGACTGACGGTCATTGTGGTTCGATTGCGACTGATCAGCGGGTTTTTTTCGAGCAACACGATTTCGTTAATGAACGGCCGAAACGCTCGTAAGCCCACTGCGTAGATTGCCAGCATCGGGAAGAGCATCACTTCGATCCCAATCTCCAAGTCTTCATAGCGCGGTACTGCCATCATCAGCAGCCAGGCGGGAAAAATGCCCCGCACCAAGAGCTGGCACCAGACGACTCGCGGCAGCATTTTGAAGACGTCGCGAAACACGTCGCGCAAATTCGGGTGATCGACAAAGACCGCCTGGCCCAAGTAGGCAGTGGCAAAAATCGAAGCCAGCGGGGCTTCAATCGCGATCAGCAACGACATGTCCCAGACATAGCGGGTGATCGCGGCACCTTCATCCGAATAAAAGAACGCGTTGTTGTAGTCCATCCCCATCATCCAGCCAATCAGAAGATGGTT
>JASLRF010000253.1 GCA_030744095.1 Pirellulaceae bacterium
AAGTAAACGCAACTGCCGCAGCTTAACCAGTAAACCCCCAATTCTCCTATTGACGTTTTCGACGACCCCGGAAGCAACGCAATTCCTGACATGCACCCGAGAATGGTAGAAACCATCCAACAGCGGTTGATGACCTCCCGCCGGATCGCTAGAATCGGCTGTTTCGTAGGTATCTTGCGGTACTCGCCGGGTACCGATTTGTTTGCTTGGAGGGACGAACCTTGGTTGCCAATCGGACCACAATGGCCAAAACGGGTCAGGTCGAACAGAAGTGGATCCATGTGGATGCCACGGACAACATCGTGGGACGTTTGGCGTCCGACATTGCGACGCTCTTGATGGGCAAGCATCGCCCGATCTACACGCCCCACGTCGACACGGGCGATTTTGTGATTGTCACGAATGTAGAAAAGGTGGCCCTTACTGGCAATAAGTGGCGAGACAAGACGTACACCTGGTACACCGGGTACCCGGGGCAGCGTAGTGTGACGGCTGGCAAACGTTTCGAAAAGAAGCCGGAGATGATATTGCACGAAGCCGTCCGACGGATGCTCCCCAAGAACAAGTTGGGTCGCAAGATGCTCTCCAAACTCAAACTTTTTGTGGGTCCCGATCACCCCCATCAAGCACAAAACCCCGAAACACGCGAGCTTGGCAAAAAGTTCGTTGTCAAGAACTAGCCGCATTTTTTACAAGAGTGAGAATCCATGCCTGTTGTACAAAAAAGAGACAAGATTAACGGCGACGCTTTGGGCACGGGCCGGCGGAAGTCGTCTGTAGCGCGTGTTCGCATTCGCGAAGGTAAAGGTGCGATCAAGATCAACAATCGTCCGATCGAAGAGTACTTTGCAAACGACCAGGACCGTGCGGCCATTCTTGCGGTGTTGGATGCAGCCGAACGTCGTGATGCCGTGGATGTGCTGATTCGTGCTGGTGGTGGAGGAACGACCGGCCAGGCAGGTGCGTGCCGCATGGGAATCGCTCGAGCGTTAGTCAGCTACGACGAAGAGTTGTTTCCGGCCATGCGTGACGGCGGCTTTTTGACACGAGATTCTCGTATGAAAGAGCGCAAGAAGTGCGGTCTACATGGTGCTCGACGCGGAACGCAATTCTCGAAACGTTAACGTCAGTTTCAGATCGAATCCGAACATTTCCAACGGCCTGCGGCATCGTGCCGGCAGGCCGTTGTTCTTTAGGGTTGCATTTCGCCAGCTTCTTGGTGGCTCTCAAGCGCGTGCCGATTCACGGTAGCGGCTGTTCGCCGTTTGGACTCATGAAACAAAGCGCCGCGGACGCGACACGTCAGTGCATCACGTACTAGGCAGTGCCCGTGGCAGTCACAGCCTTGGTCAGGTACTGCAGAATGTCTCGAACTGAGACGATTCCCGTCAATTGGCCTTCATCATCCACAATCGGCAAATGACGATAACCGCCGACATCCATCCGCTGCAGTGCAAACACCAGCTTGGCGTTGGCTTCAAGCGTTTGGGGACTTGGTGTCATGAAGTCACTAACAGGGCGGTCGCCGAATGCGGTGACGTTGACATTTAGTTTCATCAGCGCGTCGCGTTCGCTGAAAATACCGATCGGCTTGCCGTCCTCGGCTACGATGAGGCAGCCGATTTTCTGATCCACCATCATTCGCAGCACATCACGAACCTGCATCCCTGGCTCGATCGTGATCGGCTTTTTGGGTTCGAGCACGCTGACGCGATCCGTAAGCAGATTCTGTTCGAGTTCCGATTCCGGTGTCTGCAGATGGAGATCGCTCAACGGCTGACCACATCCGCTGCATTCATCGACACCAGGGATATTTTCGGCTCCGCAGGATGGGCAATCAATCATGACACTGTCCAGGTTTCGCCGGAGTTGAAGAGTTTGTTTAGATCGCCTTCACCTCGCTTTTCACGCGCGGCGGCGACTTGCCGATTCAATTCGACATCGTAAAGTGGCGCTTCGATCGCACGGAACACGCCGATCGGCTCGGGGAAGCCGTCTTCGTGTCGCATCCGACTGAGCAGATAGGCCAAGCTGGGTTCGGTTGACTTCTCGTCATGAAAGAGCAGATCGTCTTCGGTGATACCTTTGCCCAATTCGACCACTTCGGGTTCCAGGCCATTCAGCCGAATTCCCTTGTCGCGGTTGGCACCAAAAATCAACGGTTTGCCATGTTCCAATTCGATCGTGTTTTCGGCTTTTGTCTTCCGGTCGCTGGCATAGTCCCAAGCACCATTATTAAAGACGTTGCAGTTTTGATAGACTTCCACGAATGCCGTGCCCTGGTGTTCGGCGGCCCGCTTCAGTGTCTTCTCCAGATGTTTGATGTGCGTATCGATCGAACGGGCGACAAAAGTCCCTTCGCAGCCGATGGCAATCGACAGCGGGTGCAATGGATTGTCGATCGCACCCATGGGCGAACTCTTGGTTTGCTTCCCCAGCGGCGAAGTGGGCGAATACTGGCCTTTGGTCAAACCATAAATCCGGTTGTTGAACAGTACAATATTGATGTTCAAGTTGCGACGAATGGCATGGATCAGGTGGTTACCACCAATGCTCAATCCGTCGCCATCACCGGTCACGACCCAAACCATCAAGTCTGGGCGCACGGACTTAAGACCAGTAGCGAGCGCCGGCGCGCGGCCGTGAATGCTGTGAATCCCAAATGTGTTCATGTAATACGGAAACCGGCTCGAGCAGCCGATCCCGGAAATGAAGACGATCTTCTCGCGTGGCACTCCCATGGACGGAAGCATCTTTTTCATCTGAGCAAGAATGGAATAGTCGCCGCAGCCGGGGCACCAACGGACATCTTGCCTGGTGGCAAAATCCCCCGCTTTCAGTACAGGAAGCTCGGTAGTCATCTGAATCCTATTCAGTTTGGTCCCTATGCACGTAGGTATTGCTAGCGGAGTAATTGTTTGATCTTGGAAATGATTTCCGCAACGGAGAACGGTTTGCCTTGGATCTTGTTCAATCCAACGGGATCCTTGAGGTACCGATCACGAATCAACGATCGCAGTTGACCCATGTTCAACTCCGGCACCAAGATCGTCTCGTAGCTGTCGAGAATATCGCCCAAGTTGGCGGGGAACGGGTTCAGATACCGAAGGTGGGCGTGAGCGACCGAAAGTCCTAGACTCTGGCACGTGCGGACCGCGGTTGTGCAGGAACCATACGTTCCTCCCCAGCTCAGCAGCAGCAGATCGCCTTGGGACGGTCCGCGGACTTCCTGCGCAGGAATATCGTCCGCGATCATGGCGACCTTCTTGGCGCGGGTGCGCGTCATCTGTTCATGGTTATTCGGGTCGTAACAAACGTCACCTGTGATATCTTCCTTTTCGAGGCCGCCGACTCGATGCATCAAACCTGGTGTTCCTGGAACGGCCCATGGGCGAGCGAGTCGTTCATCCCGTTGGTAGGGCTGAAACTGTTCGTCACCATTGCTCGGACCAGGGTGCTCGATCGGAATCTCGGGCAGGGTGTCCGCATCAGGGATCAACCAAGGTTCGGAGCCATTGGCGATGTAGCCATCGGTCATCAAAATCACTGGCGTCATGAAACGTACGGCGATTCGCCACGCTTCCTGTGCAACATCGAAGCAGTCCGAGGGACCGCTCGCCGAAATGACTGGAATTGGCGATTCCCCGTTGCGCCCGTACATGACCTGCATCAGGTCGGACTGTTCCGTCTTGGTGGGTAGGCCGGTGCTGGGACCGCCTCGCTGCACATTGACAATGATCATTGGCAATTCCAAGATCATCGCCAGACCCATCGCTTCGCCTTTCAAAGCGATACCCGGGCCACTGGAGGCCGTGATCGCCATCGATCCGGCGAATGCCGCGCCGATCGTCGAGCACATGGCGGCGATTTCGTCTTCAGCCTGAACCGTGCGAACTCCGAAGTTCTTGTGCTTGCTTAATTCGTGCAGAATGTCACTGGCGGGTGTAATGGGGTACGTACCATAAAACAGCTCTTTTCCGCTCTTCTTGGCCGCCGTCATCAGCCCCCAGGCCAAGGCCTGGTTTCCCATCATGTTCTTGTAGTTACCGGGTACCAATTTGGCTGGTTCGACTCGATAATTGCTGACAAAGGCGTCGGTGGTCTCGCCATAATTCCAGCCAGCCTTCAACGTCCGGCGATTCGCATCAGCGACACTTGGGCGGGATCCAAACTTGTCTTCGATGAACCGCAGCGTTGTGTCGAGCTTGCGACCATAGAGCCAGTACAGGAGACCCATCGCGAAGAAGTTGCGGCAACGATCCGCCTCTTTCATGCTGAGCCCCAAACCATCCACGGCGACGCGCGTCAGTTTGGTCATGGAGATTTCAAACAGCTGATAGTCGTCCAAGCTATCGTCTTCCAGGGGACTCACGTCGTATTTGGCGAGTGCCAACCCTTTCTTATCGAAAGCGTCCTTGTTAACGATCAACGCGCCACCCGGGTCCAAGTCGGCCAAGTTGGTCTTCAAGGCGGCAGGGTTCATTGCCACCAAAGCATTCAGGCTGTCACCCGGCGTGAAAATATCCTGTGACGAGAAGTGAACTTGGAATCCGCTGACGCCTGCCAAGGTGCCACGCGGCGCGCGAATCTCTGCGGGAAAGTCGGGAAACGTGGCGACATCATTCCCAAGTTGCGCGGACGTGCCAGTCAGTTGACCGCCGGCAAGTTGCATACCATCCCCCGAGTCGCCCGCCAGTCGCACGGTGGCGCCCTCCAATACGATCGTCGCCTTAACTGATGTGGGATGGTCCTCTGCAGAGACGGACATGGCTTACTCGCGCTGTCGCTTGGATTGGATAGTGAAAAGGAAACACGTCGCTGGGCATCTCGCCAATTGGGCTACGCGCCTTCACGCTCTTGCGTGGAGTGGTGGGGGGAAGGTGGTAGATTGTAAACCACAGATGGAAAATGCGCGACGAGGTAATGCAAGACGTTGGATGCCTTCACGAAGCCCTGAGGGTGGCCAGTCTCGTCAACAATGGGCAACCGGCGATAGCCGCCGAATGACATTTTTGCGATCGCTTTGCCGACCGTATCGTTGATGCCCATCACAACTGGATCCTTAGTCATGACGTCGGCGATTGGACCACCAAGATCGACTTCATTGGCCATCAGCTTCAAGGCATCCCGCTCGGTGAAGATACCCAGCAATTCTTCCCCATCGCAGACTAAAGCGGCACCGCGCTTGGAAGCCTTCATCTGCTGAAATACGTCACGGACCGTCACGTCAGGACGTACGACCAAAGGGTCTGATGCGTAAATATCTTCGACGGTTTCCAAACTTAGATTCAACTGAGCAACCAAATCATCACCCCCTGCTTTTTCACGACCAACGAGTTTCTCATCATCGCAATGGACTGGTTCTTCGGTGATATCGACCCTGTCCCGAGCAGGGGATTATAAGTTCCCTGAACGACCATGTGGGTGTTTTGAGACATTATCAACTCAACGTAACAACCAGCCCAAGCCCAGTATTCCTCAAAATTAACAGTGCCGCGTAAAATGGACAAGGGAGGTAATCCGCCTGTCGAGCACAATCTCAGAATTCCGCACACTTTGCTTTCGGGCTAAGTTTGTGCCGAGATTCACTTATTCAGTCGCGCTTGTCCGGCTTTGGTCCCTCATAGAATTCGGTGATGTCGATCCCCTGTCGCTGCTCTTGCTCGACCAACTTGACTTTGGTTTCCAGCTGCTCCACGCGACGCAGCAATTGTGGGATCAGATCGGGCGTCTTATCAGCGATAATCGGACGTGGTACCAGCGGATACTTAAGGTGTCGTTGCAGCGCCGCGAACAGATACAGAGGCTCTTTTCCACGGTTGGAAAAGGCGATTTTCCCCTCTTTTTCGCCGAATAGAACCGCCGCCTCCGGTTCTAGTTCCCGGCCAGCTCGATGCGAGCGTTGTACCTGGTAGTACCGGCTGCGGACGTAAAGCAGATCCGCAAGATCGATCAACCCGATTTGCCGGCGGACGACCAAGATCCAACTGCGCCACTGCCCATCGTAGATCGGGTCTTCTGCCATCGCGGTCAGGCCCGGATCATAACGGAGTCGATTCCGGCAGAGGACTTCGAAATGAAACAGGAACATGCCCTGTGGCGATGCCTCATTGGCCCGAAACTCGGCTTCGGCCTGGAGCACTTTGAGCCCGACGCGGATGTCGAATCGCCCCCCCTCTTTTTCGGCCTCACGCATCAAATATGTCTGAAACGGTGTGAAATAGTGCGGCAAACTCGCCATCGCCGTCGCCAACACCCCAGCGTGCTCAAGCTCGGTACGCATGAAATCGATCGCCATTGGCAACTTCGTCGACGCCAGCAATTCCTCTCCCGTCTGCCGTAGGAGGTCCTGCATTGGCAGATTCTGCGGCAACCGCTCGGCGAGCGTACCAAAGAAATAGGCCTGTTCGACGTACTCTTCGCGTTCGAGCATCATTGGTTGGATTCGTGGGCTGCACGCCTTGGGAAGACACTGTGACAACGCATATAATATCAAGCTGGCGACACCTTGCTGAACCGCCGACCGATTTGACCTGTCAAACTGGCAAATCAAACCAAAATCCCTTTATCCCAAGCGTTCCTGGATCTACGAAAGATGCCCATGCCACGCAGTTTTTCCTCGGTTCCCGAAGCCGTCGACGCAATTCGGCTAGGTGAAGTTGTCATCGTCGTCGACGCAGAAGACCGCGAGAACGAGGGTGATTTTATCTGTGCCGCGGAAAAAGCGACGGTCGAGAATATCAACTTCATCCTCGGCGGACGCGGGCAACTCTGCGTTCCGGTGCTGGCGGATGTTTGCCGGCGGCTGGAACTGGCGCCCCTTGTCGACACCAACACGTCCCCCCTGGGGACAGCCTACATGACGCCCATCGACCACGGTTCCACCAAGACCGGCATTACGGCCGAAGAACGTGCGAAGACCATTCGATCGATCGTCGACACGACCACCGGCCCCAGTGACTTTGTGCGTCCCGGCCATGTTTATCCGTTGTTGGCTAAAGAAGGGGGCGTGCTGCGGCGAGCTGGGCATACTGAAGCAGCTGTTGACTTATGCCGCATGGCGGGCCTGGCACCGGCAGGTGCGCTCTGCGAGGTGCTTAATGAGAACGGTGATCGAGCTACTCGTGACCAACTTCTTGAAATTGCCGAGCGACATGGCTTGCAAATCATCTCGATCGAACAGTTGATCGCCCACCGTCGTGTTAGCGAGAAACTGATTACGCGGGCTGCCGAAGCCTCACTGCCGACACGCTACGGTCAATTCCAGCTGGTGGTTTACGATGTGAAATACGAAAGCCAACAGCCGCTGGCGCTGTTCATGGGTGATCTGTCCAGAGCTGCCGTTCCGTTGATCCGCCTGCATTCGAGTTGTTTTACTGGTGATTTGGTCGAATCGCTGCGATGCGATTGCGGCGATCAATTCCACATGGCGCTGCAGATGATCGAACAAGACGGCGTGGGCGCGCTGATCTACCTGCCGCAAGAGGGACGCGGCATCGGTCTGGTCCAAAAGATCAAGGCTTACGAGTTGCAAGACGGAGGCATGGACACGGTCGAAGCCAACTTGGCCTTGGGGCACAAAGCAGACATGCGCGACTACGGGGTAGGGATTCAGATTCTGAAAGATCTGGGACTTAGCCGAGTTCGCTTACTCACCAACAACCCGAAGAAGACTGACGCCTTCATCTACGGCGGCTTTGACTTGGAAGTGGTGGATCAGGTGCCCATTCTACCACCTGCCAATGAACACAACGCCCACTATCTGGAAACCAAACGCGACAAACTGGGGCACAAACTTCCACCAGCGGAGTAGCCTTTTGACTGTGCAATCATCAGCAAACTCAGCTAAACCAGTTTCGCGTCCGCCAATTCCGGTCGCCTTGAATTCGCGAAGTCCGCTGGACGCACCGACGCCGGTTACACAGCAAGCTCCGGCGGCAGCGCCGATTCGCCCCGCATCGGCAACGCTCAGTCCCGCTGACAATCCAGCGATCAGTCCCGCATAGAAGCAGTCGCCAGCTCCTGTTGTGTCGATCACGAGTCCCGGCGGCGTAAGGCGCAGAGGCGCAAAGAAGAGAACAGCGGATGAAACAACCTGCTTTGCGCCTTCGCGCCTTTGCGTGAGACCCTTTTTCAGATCTATTCTTACAGCCCATTGACCACGCGCGAGATGCCGTCTTTTATCAGTTCTTCGCCGAAGTTGATCAGCAACCCAAGTCGCCTGTCTGTCAGCCTCAGATAAGTCAGCAGTTGTTTCTTATTGACGGGCGTCACTTTCTCGACGGACTTTAATTCGATAATCACCTTTTCTTCGACGATCAGATCTGCTCGAAATCCTTCCTCGAACTTGATACCGTCGTAGACAATCGGTACCGCCACTTGACGATCGACCACCAGCCCTCGCTTTCGCAACTCGTGCATCAAGATGACTTCGTAAACAGTTTCGAACAACCCAGGGCCAAGTGTTGTGTGAACCTTGAAGGCAGCATCAACGATTTCTTTAGCGATTTTGTTTTCTGTCATATGTATGGAGTCTCGATTGTGGGCTCAACACTTGTCTTTGGTCCAATTCTGAATTTGCACTATTTGTGTGTGAGCGTTGCATCCACGGCGTCGCGCCTCGAGAGAGTGGGCGGCATTCGGTACAGATCGGCACGCTCAAGGCATGTGTGATTCTGGGGATTCGCTTGTGCACGGTTCCCTACCCACAGCGAGCATTACGTTTTGAGGACATGCACGTCATTGCCGTGATTCCGGTCGAACAATCGACCGGCGA
>JASLRF010000254.1 GCA_030744095.1 Pirellulaceae bacterium
CGAACGTCGTGCTGCAGAGCAACATCAGCGCGAGAGTCAGTCTTGTGTTCATGATGTTCCTGTTGTCGATGACTCGGGTTGCTTGAATACGAGTAGGCTGGCAACTCGTCGCTCGTCGCGGAATGGACCAAGAGCTGTGCAGGCACGCGAAAAAGCGCATCATCGGCGTCCTGCGTTGCATCGAGGCGTGAATCCAGGGAGGGACCTTATTAAACTACAAGAGGACCTTGACGTCCATATATCAAGAAAGATAAAATCATGACTTCGCCACATGCGCGACTGACGTGCGACCGACAACTTGTAGAAATTGAGAGTGAAATAGAGTCTTCTGGTCACGTCTGCGCGCCGTGCGTCCGTGTTTGATCGTCATAGGCACACTCAGTGTGCTGTAACGACGGACGGCACACGGAGTGTTTCTGCTCCTTTGGTTGCGGATGGCGGCTCTCGGCAAGACCACACGCTGACCGGTGTGTCTGAGCTTCAAAGTGAATGAAGGCGCCGTCGCGTAAGTTGTAGACACAGAATCGTGCCTATGAAATACACATTCGGACCCGTTCCGTCTCGGCGCCTGGGGCGATCGCTTGGCGTCGATCCCATTCCCCTGAAGACCTGCAATTGGAATTGTGTCTACTGCCAGCTTGGCCGCACATCACCGTTGGCCAGCCAACGGCGGGATTATTTTCCGCCTGAAGCCATCATCGCCGATGTGAAGACAACTCTCGCGTCTCACGGACCCGGCCAGATCGACTGGTTGACGTTTGTCGGTTCAGGTGAACCGACACTGCACGCCAGCCTGGGCTGGATGATCCAAGAGTTGAAGGCGTACACCGAAATCCCCCTTGCCGTGATCACCAACGGTTCGCTGCTGTATCTTCCGGAAGTACGCCGCGCGTTGCTGCCGGCCGATGCCGTGCTGCCAACGCTCGACGCGGGCAGCGAGAGGCTCTATCAACGCATCGATCGTCCCGTCGCCGGGTTGACCTTTGAGCGGCTCGTGGAGGGAATGATCGCGCTGCGAAGAGAGTTCGACGGAAAGTTGTGGATTGAGGTGATGCTAATCAACGGACTGAATGATTCTGTCGCTGCGTTGGAGGATCTTGCGACGGTGATCCAACGCATCCAGCCGGACGACGTACACATCAATCTTCCTGTTCGCCCCCCCACAGAGCCCTCAGTCGGAGTTCCAAGTGACGAAGCTGTTGTGCGGGCTCAGGCGATTCTGGGAGAAGTCGCGCACGTTGTTCCTGCGGCCGACGTCCAGGTCGATTTTGGCGACGAGAACGACCTGGCTGACTGCGTGATGGAAATCGTCAAACGCCATCCGATGAGCGAAGTGGGCTTGGTTCGGGCGCTCAAGTCACGGAGCTCACAGGAAGTGGCCGAAGCGCTGGCCCAGTTGTCCGCCAGCGGAAGGGCTCGCGTGACGACACACAATGGCGAGCGTTTTTGGTCTGATGCCAAAGCACGCTACCGTGCCTCTCGATAACGCTCGTCAGCTTGAAACGGGTGGCGATGTCAGATCAAATCACGGTTGTCATTGCAGCAAGGGTACGGATGCTCCTTTTATTCCCCCATCAAGAGCTTGCTGATCTGGTCTTCGCGCTACGTTGCCAGGAATAAGCAAGTACAATAGACCATTAAGCGGCCATGCCGTGGATGAAGACGCCAGACAACACAGGATCTGTCCCGTGAATGACGACAACCCCATCTATCTAGACTATAACGCGACGACACCCATCGACAGACGCGTACTCGAATGCATGATGCCGTTTCTAACTGATGCGTTCGGTAACCCCAGCAGCGGTAACCACACGTTTGGTCAGACGGCGGCAGAGGCTGTTGAGCTAGCGCGATACCACGTCGCCGAACTCGTTCAGGCAAATCCGAATGAAATCTTCTTCACGAGCTGCGCGACCGAGAGTATAAGCCTCGCCCTGAAGGGTCTCGCTTACTCAGGACCGGCGGTTGGGAAGACGATTGTGACAACGGTCGCCGAGCACAAGGCCGTACTTGCAACTTGTCAGCAGCTCGAGCGCCATTTGCAAGTGACTTACCTGCCTGTGACGCGTTCGTGTAGCATCGATCTGAGTGACCTATCCCACCGCATGTCAACAGGACGGACACTTCTCGTTTCGCTGATGTGGGCAAATAACGAAATCGGCACGATCTATCCTATTCGTGAAGCCGCCGGAATTGCGCATCGTGCGGGGGCGTTGTTCTTCACTGACGCCACGCAGGCAGTTGGCAAGATTCCTGTAAACGTACGGACAAGTGAAGTGGATTTGATGGCGTTTTCTGCTCACAAGCTCTACGGACCAAAAGGTGTGGGAGCGTTGTTTGTGCGCGGCGGCGATACAGCGATCAAGCTAGAACCGCTGATCGCCGGTGGCGGACAAGAGCAAGGACTGCGCGGTGGTACGCTCAACGTGGCGGGAATCGTGGGATTCGGCGAGGCGTGTCGAATCGCCAAGATGGAGATGAGCGATGAAGCCTCAAGAATGTTCCGACTGCGTACCCAGCTCGAAGAACGCCTCCGATTATTACCTAATGTGATTGTCAATGGGGATGGGCAGCCACGGCTTCCCAACACGACCAGCCTTCGTTTCCTCGGTATTGATGCTCCAACCTTGATTCGGGAAACGGGCATCGTAGCGGTTTCCACAGGGGCCGCTTGCTCATCCCAAACCAACTCACCTAGCCACGTTCTCAAGGCCATCGGTCTGTGCAACTCTTGTGCCGGCTCGGCAATCCGCTTTAGTCTCGGCCGCTTTACCACCGAGCAGCAGATCAACGCGACCATCCAGCAAGTCGCCACCACAGTGCCTAGGCTTCGTGCCGCAACAAGACAATCAGGTTCGAGTTCATATGTGAAGACAGCGTATACAAGTTGAGACTTGTCCTCGATCCTTCCTTGATGGAGATATCCGGATGCCCTCGCCGTTGCCAATTCAATCGGTAAACCACATTGCCCGTGTGACCCATGATTTGGAATCCAGTCTTGCGTTCTATTGTGACGTGCTGGGTTTCCGTCCCATTTGGCGACCCAATTTTGCTTTTCCCGGTGCGTGGCTTTTCAACTACGGCGTGCAGATCCATTTGATTGCGACCGCGGCGGGAGAAGCGGTGATGGGCGACATCTCCATTCGAGCTGATCATGTGGCCTTCCATGTCGCGAACACGGACGATACCAAACGTCTGCTTCAAGAACACGGCATCCCTTTCCGAGAGAACGTAGTGCCTGACACGGGCGTCACTCAGTTGTTCTTTCTCGACCCCGACGGCAATCATATCGAGCTCGGGACGTATCCGCCGACCCAGGAATCAACCTAGCGAGGCTGTGCCTCGGACCGACACGAACTGACGCTCGATTGTGGCGACCCGCTCCCCGACCAACCTGCGGTCGGTGCCCGTCGCCGTGCCGATCAAAGTCCACGGCGCTTATGGCTGAGCCGCGCCGGTCACGCGTGGCCGCAGAGGCAATCCCCCATCGAGGCTTGACATCGCTCGCGACACCCGTAATTATGGACGTTCAGGTCTGTTTATCAATATATTAGGATCCAAGAGTTCAAGAGTGATTTCCCAGACAGCCGAATACGCATTACGGGCGATCGTTTTCCTGGGGAATCAGGCGAACGAGCCATGTACGACGGCACACCTGGCCTACGAGATTGACGCCCCACCAAGCTATTTGGCCAAAGTCATGAAAGTCCTGACCCGCGCGGGGATCGTGGGCTCGCAGCGCGGGCTGCACGGAGGTTTCACTCTGGCCCGTGATCCGCGTCACGTGACGATCCTGGAAGTGGTCAATGCGGTTGATGAATTTCGCCGAATTTCAAAGTGCCCCCTCGGGCGACCTGCTCACACAAGCGGTCTGTGCCCGTTGCATCGACGGATGGACAACGTCATGGCTGTCGCCGAGAACACACTGGCACACACGTCCATTGGAGAAGTACTCGACGAGCCGGGTTTGTTATGTCACCTGCCGTGCGTATCAGAGCCGCCATTAGAAGTTAGATGTGACATCGGTTCGTCGCCTGCCGAAAGCAAGCCACGTTCCGCTACGGATGGTTCCCTCGACAACGGATTGTCTTTTCCTACCTAAGCAACCCGAATTCGAGCTTGCCCGCTTGTGAGAACTGCATGACCACTTGCGAGCGCTTTACGAGACCGATGAGGACGCCGTGTCGAAGATGGCTGGCAACACACTGCCGAAGAACATGCCGGTGCATGAAGCAGCTATCTGGACGGCATTCGCACGAACGCTGATGAATCTCGACGAGTTTATCACACGGGAGTGATCAGCTGGGACAGGTTTGTGGCTTGCCATGCGGCACGCCATTTGAGAAAATTGGCGGGTTGTGAATCTACGGCGCAGTGAACAATGAATTCGTACGAAGAGTCCTTCCTCCAATCACGCCGTAGCTCTTTCACCAGTGTGGCGAGCGGGGTGGGAGTAGCCGCCATGCCTGGCGGCGGCGTAAAGGGATGCCAAGTTATCGGCCGCACCGACGATTTTGACTGTGAGATTTGGACAAGTGATTCCCGAGTTGTACGCTAGAGGTTGCCATGAGTTTTTCTGATTACACGCCCGCTGACTTTGCCGTCAATCCGCTGATGTTCTATTACGAGGTCACGCAGTCCTGCGACCTTGTCTGCAAGCACTGCCGGGCATCGGCGCAAGAGCGTGCGCATCCAGAGGAACTCTCAAGCGAGCAGTCGATCGCTTTGATCGATCAGATTGCAACCTTCCCTCGCAAGCCGAACCTGGTTTTAACCGGGGGCGATCCGTTGAAGCGGGCGGACATCTTCGACTTGATTCGACATGCCGTTGGTGCGGGCTTGCAGGTTGCGCTGACGCCATCCGCAACGCCGCTAGCGACGCGTGAAGCTTTGCAGGCGGCCAAGCAGGCCGGTGTCCGTCGCCTGGGCATCAGCCTTGATGGCGCGGACGCGAAGACCCACGATTCGTTTCGAGGTTGGGAAGGCAGCTTTGATCGCACGATGCGAATGATGATCGACGCGCGGCAACTGGGGCTGTCCGTGCAGGTCAACACGACGATCACCCGCCGCAATTCCGACCAGATCGACGATCTGGCAACGTTGCTCTCCACGCAAAGCATCGCGATGTGGTCGGTCTTCTTTCTGATTCCCGTTGGACGCGGGATTGATGAGGAGCGAATTTCACCGGAACAATACGAAGAGACGTTCAAGCGACTTTGGCTTCAAGCGGGTCGGCAGCAATACGGTATCAAAACAACAGAAGCTCCGCACTATCGGCGTTTTGTCTTGCAACGCAACGGAGATCCGTTAGCAGGGCCGCCGGTGGTGCAGCTTTCCAACCTGGCGCAACATGGCCAGGGCGACAAGCCGGCCGACAACCGGCCCCAGGCCTCGCGAGACCGAAGTCATCGAGCACCGCTCGGCGTTCGCGACGGCAACGGGATTATGTTCGTCGGCCATACAGGTGAGATATTCCCCGCCGGCTTTCTGCCAATCGAGTGCGGTCGGTTCCCGGAAAACTCGGTTGTCGACGCGTACCAAAATCACCCGACCTTCCGCGCGCTTCGCGACCCGGATCAGTTCGGCGGTGATTGCGGGATCTGTGAATACCGTTACGTTTGTGGCGGCAGCCGTAGTCGCGCGTACGCAGTAACCGGCGATCCGTTGGCGGGCGAGCCCGATTGCGTGTACCAACCAGGACAGGTGCCCACGATCGAGGTGGGCGTGAGTGCGACTTGAAGACCACATTCCGCTGCGAGGCACACTGATGCTTGCTCTGAAGAAGCTCGACGCGAATTCCCGGCTTTGCTACGGCTATCAGTTTTGCATGGTGGCCATCGTCATACTTGCAACTTTCCTGTCGCTGTTCCGGGCGAGCCTGCTCGATGCTGCCGAAGGAACACGCCCCAAACGAATTGCTACGGACGAAACCTTCAAGGCGAAGGTCTTGCCGATCGTGCAGCAGTACTGTGTTGATTGCCATAGCGAAGACGATCCCGAGGGTGATCTGTCACTTCACGATTTCCGCGACGCCGAGCAGGTACTGCAAGACCGCGAGATGTGGGAGAAGGCGTTCCGGCTTTTGGGCATCGATGGGATGCCACCGAAAGACTACGACGAGCGGCCATCCCGCGCGGAGCGAGAGGCACTCGCCGAGTGGCTTGACCTGAAGCTGCACCATGTCGACTGTGATGTTGTGGACGACGCAGGTCAAGTGACAATCCACCGTTTGAACCGCACCGAATACAACAACACGGTGCGCGATCTGCTGGGCGTCGATATCGACCCCGCCAAGGATTTTCCATCCGATGACATAGGGCATGGCTTCAGCAACATTGCCAATGTTCTCTCGTTGCCGCCGCTGTTGCTGGAAAAGTACATCGGAGCTTCCGAGAAGATCGCCGCCGCGACGATTCTGACCGAAGATGGCGGCAAGCGGAGGCAGCGATTCGACGCCCGCCAACTCAAGGGCACCGGGGCAGCGCAGTCCGACGAGGATTGGGTGCGGATGAACTCGCAAGGTTCGGCCGTCTGTGAGAAAGAGATCAAACTCGACGGCCAGTACACCATCCGTGTCGAAGCTGAGGCCGATCAGGCAGGTCCCGATCCGGCGCGCATGGAAATCCGCATCGACGGCAAGTCGGTCAAGGTTCACAACATTGAGGGCCACCGCGAACCGAATATTTACGAATCCCGCCACGAGTTACGGTCGGGCCGGCGACGCATCGAAGCGGCGTTTATCAACGACTACTACAAACCCGAAGCGAAGAACCCTCGCGATCGTGATCGGAATCTCGCTGTCAGGTTTATCGAGCTTCAAGGGCCGACAGACGCCGCCCCGCCTGAAGTCCACCAACGAATCATCTTTACCAAACCGTCGGATAAGAAGACGCCCCGACAAGCTGGCCGCGAGATCTTGCAGCGATTGATGCCTCGCGCATTTCGACGTCCCGTCGATAAGGTGGAGATTGATCGATTGGTCAAGCTCGTCGAATTCGCCGTCGAGCGAGGCGACTCGTTCGAGCGCGGCATTCAGGTGGCACTGCAAGCAATTCTCGTGTCGCCTCATTTCCTGTTCCGCGTTGAAGATGACTCGAAGTCGCGCGGTCGGCAAGCTCCGCTCGGTGATCACGAACTTGCCTCCAGGCTTTCCTACTTTTTGTGGAGCACGATGCCGGACGACGAGTTGTTCCGCTTGGCCCGGGAAGGGAAGCTGCATGAACCGAAAGTGCTGGACGACCAGATCGCCCGTATGCTTGCCGACCCGAAAGCCGACGCACTAGTCGACAACTTTGCCAGCCAGTGGCTTAACTTGAGCAATCTCGTCGAGGTTAAGCCGGACCCGAAGCTGTTTCCGGAATTCACGCCTCGGTTGCGGGCCGACCTGATCGCGGAAACGAAGATGTTCGCGAGGACGATCTTCCGAGATGACCGCAGCTTGGTCGATTTCCTCGACGCTGACTTCACGTTCGCCAACGAACGTCTAGCCAGACACTACGGGATCGCCGGTGTGAAAGGCGACACGTTGCGTCGCGTATCGCTGCCGGGAAATCAACGAGCCGGAGTTCTGACGCACGGTAGCATTCTGACGCTCACATCGAACCCGAACCGCACGTCGCTCGTCCGCCGTGGCGCTTGGATCTTGGACAATATCTTGGGGGCCAAGCTTCCCGATCCACCGGCGAATGTTCCTTCGCTGGAAGAAGGAGCCAAGGAGTCAGGTGCGACGTCGCTTCGCGAACAACTGAAGATCCATCGTGAATGGTCGAGTTGTGCGGCTTGCCACGATTCACTCGATCCGCTCGGTTTCGGCTTCGAGAATTTCGATCCGATCGGGCGCTGGCGGACCGAGGCCGAAGGCACACCGGTCGACGCCGGGGGTACGCTGCCCAGCGGCGAATCGTTCAGCGGGCCGACTGAATTGGTACAGATCCTCAAGAAACGCAAACGTGATTTCGTGGAGTTGGTAACCCAAAAGATGTTAACATATGCACTGGGTCGCGGATTGGAGATCCCGGATTCCTGCGCCGTTGATCACATTCTGGCCGATCTACAAGAAAACGACTATCGTTTCACAGTGCTCGTACGAGGGATCGTGCATAGCAAACCGTTTTTGATGCGGAGAACAAGCAATGACTAGACACAGCACACTGCCACGACGCACCTTCCTTAAAGGTCTCGGCACGACGATGGCATTGCCGATGTTGGAGGCGATGACGCCGGCCACCGCGACGGCGGCCGCAAACTCGTCGGCACCCGTTCGCATGGCGTTCATCTTCTTCCCGAATGGGGCGATTATCCCCAGTTGGAAGACCTCGGGAGAAGGAGCCGATTGGCAACTGTCGCGCACGCTGAAATCGCTGGCACCCCACAAAGATCAAGTGACGGTCTTCACCGGCCTGACGCAGCATTGGGGCCGGGCTAACGGCGATGGGGCAGGCGACCACGCTCGATGCGCCGGGTCGTTTCTGACGGGAGCCCACGTGGTCAAGACGGCAGGTGCGGACATCAAAGTCGGTGTGTCCGTCGACCAGGCTGCGGCAAAACTGATCGGCCGGGAGACGCGGCTACCGTCACTCGAGTTGGGAGTCGAGCGTGGCCGCAACAGCGGTAACTGCGATTCGGGATACAGTTGTGCATATTCGGCGAACATCTCGTGGAAAACCGAAAACACGCCGATGGCCAAGGAGATCAATCCTAAGCTGGCATTCGAGCGGTTGTTTGGATCCGCCGATGCCAAGAAGGGACAAACCGAACGCGATTTCTATCGCAAGAGCATTCTGGATTTGGTCGCCGAGGATGCGGCTCTACTTCGCAACCGGTTGGGAAAGAAGGACCAACGCAAGCTCGATGAATACTTCAACGGCGTCCGCGAACTCGAACAGCGAATCGATCGCACCGCAACCAAACGGACCGAAGTTCCCGAGTATGACGTTCCCGAGGGAATTCCACGCGAACTCGAAACGCACGTTCGCTTGATGTATGACATTATGGCACTGGGTTTCCAAACCGACACGACCCGGATCGCCACGTTTATGCTAGGAAACGCCGGAAGCAATCGCAGCTATCCGATGGTCGGTGTCAAAGGCGGCCATCACAGCTTGTCACACCATCGCAACGACACAAAGAAGATGGAAGACATTTCCAAGATCGATACGTATCTCGTATCGCAATTCGCCTACTTCCTTGACAAGTTGAAATCGGTTAGGGAAGGCGACCGCACGCTGCTCGACAACAGCTTGGTTCTCTATGGCAGCGCCATCGGCGACGCCAACCGACACACGCACCACGACTTACCCGTCGTGCTGGCAGGAAGCGGAGGTGGGCAAATCGAGACGGGTCGAGTGCGCCATTACCCGAAAGACACGCCGCTGAACAACCTGTTCGTCTCGATGTGCCGCATGGCGGGAGCGAACCTGGAGAAGCTCGGCGACAGCACAGAGCCGCTGGCGAACATCGAATCCTAGCAAGATGATCATCCAGTTCGGAGTGGCAATTGGGGGGTGGGTCAAGTTGCTTGGCCTTGCGATCAAACGACGGTGGCTTTGGACATGCCTAGTTCTCTTGCAACCTGGCTATTGTGAACGGGAGATCTCGCAATTTGACAAAGCCTTCTGAAGGTCGCGAACTTCCTCGTCGGTGACCAGCGTACGTTCGATGCGCAGGTACTCTAGCCTGGTAAGACTGGCGAGCGGCGCCAGGTTGCTGATTTGAGTTCCGTCGAGGTGCAAACGTTTCAGGTTTGACAACTTGGCCAATGGCGAAAGGTCGTTGATTTGAGTTTCGGCAAGACTCAGCCACTCCAGGTTCGACAAGTTGGCCAATGGTGAAAGGTCGTTGACTTGCGTGCCGCCCAGGTGAAGAAATTTCAACTCGTTTAACTTGGACAGTGGTGACAGGTCATGAACTTCGGCCGCGTGGGCGTCGACTCCCACCACGCTTTGAAAGTACTCATCGCCAATTTGTTCCCGAAGCCATGCTGGCCCCGGCGGTTTGGGTTTGCCGCTAGGTTGGCCGTCTCTATCAAGCTCCCAATCATAATGCTCTCCGCCGCCATTCTCCGTCAGCCATCCTACAACCGACCTCTGGTTGTTGGCCCGATTTACCTGTACGCCTAGCCAAGCACTGAACACAGTCAGTACGAGGAGCGTCGCTCGAAGGCTGAAGCGGAGAAAGCGGTGGCGTTTGGGTTTCGTTCCCATCGATTGATCTTGCGGTCGAGTGACGTCCCGTAGGGCCTACGATCAGACTCTCATTGATGTTCGGGCAACGAGTCACTTCGCAGACGTCAACTTGGCTGCTAATTTGCCCAGATTCTTCGCCAACGATGGCCTTCGGGGTCATCACGTTTGCTTGGTTGCTGCGCCTGTTCTCACTCATACCACTCGATAATCTCAGATAATCGGACCTTGACATCCACAATCTGCGTGGTAGATTGACGAACAATATTCATTCCGGTACATATGTGCCTACCTGCCTGCCAGATCACAGTTTCTGCCCCCAGAGGAAACACCGATGCCCGTCTTCCTATCGCGGCGGTTCTTCACGTCGTTGTGTTTCGTTGTTGTAAGTTCTTCCATCGCATTTGGTGAAGACGAAACCACGACCGCGGATACCAAGGTCAGTTACTACCAACAGGTCCGACCGATTCTTCAGGCGCAGTGTCATGGCTGCCACCAACCGGCCAAGGCAGATGGCGACTACGTGATGACGACCGTGGGGAGGATGTTCGCGGGAGGCGAAAGCGAGGAGGAGGCGATCGTGCCGGGCAAGCCGGAAGAGAGCTATCTCGTCACGCAGATCACGCCCGACGGTGGCGAAGCGGAGATGCCAAAAGAGAAGCCGCCGCTATCGAATGTTGAACTCGTCCTCATCAAGCGGTGGATCGAGCAGGGAGCGAC
>JASLRF010000255.1 GCA_030744095.1 Pirellulaceae bacterium
ACCACGCCAGGTTCGTCAAGCGACCAGCGGCTATGCGATCAGTGACGATGATTGGCAAGAGATGTTCGTCTTGCTTTCGAGTCGAAAAAGACGCCACAGCTGCCAGATAGATGGATCGCCAGCCCCTGCAAATCTTGCCCGTTGTCATGGCGCGCGTTAGGCTGCTTGGGTATTTGTAGGCTTGGATTGCAAAATGGATTCAGATAGGTCGCCTGAACATGGCAAATCAGATTCGAATTCAACCACCTGTCGAGACGCTGGTTCGTGGCCAGAAGACAACCGTGCCAATTGCGCTAATACTGGAGCAACGGTTGAAAACGCGTGGCATTCACACAAGATTCTTGGGTGCCGAGGAAACGAAGGCGGTCTACACGACAACCAGCACCGATTCGAAGGGACATGTGACGACGCAAACGCACACTGCCGTGCAACATGTGGAGATCACGTCCCAGGACCATTTGCTCGCAGGCAACGAAAAGATGGGGTTCTTCGGCAATATGTCCGATGCGATGGCGACGGTGTTTGGTGCCGGCAAACATGACACGCTGGAGCCAGGCGAACACGAGTTCAGCGTTGAGATCTCGATCCCCGAAGATGCGCCCGCGACCCACGTGGGGCAGAAGTGCCGCGTCTTCTATGAACTTTCGATCCACGTCGACGTACCGGCTGGATTCGATTTAAAGGCCACACAGGGGTTTCTGGTCGAACCGCTGCCAGTGCCCCAACACAAGACCGCACCAGTTCGCACGCGATACCCGGACGACGCCGGGCGCGGCCTGTTTGATTCACTGGTCAGTCCCGATGTGCGCATAGAGATGGCCTTGGTGGCAGATAGATATCGACCTCACGAAACGATCGAGGGGATCTTTACGATCGAGCCCGAACAATCACTCACCTGCCGGCGGATACTCGTCCAACTGATCGGGATCGAAAGCAGCGAGGCCCACGGTCACAAGGACCGATATATTCACCAAGGAGAAGCGCTCGACCTGGGCGCTCCGGGGACGCTGACCGGCACCTACTCCCAGGAGTTCTCACTGCCCGCCGAGATCAGCGCGCCGTTGACGGCAACTGGCAGGCAATTCTCCGTTGATTGGTTCGTGCAGGTCCAGCTGGATGTGCCGTGGGCTAGAGACCCAAAGATCCGCACGCCGATCGAGCTGATATCCGGTATTTGATCGAGATGGCTAACGGGACGAATGGGACCTCCAGTCTGCTGACAAACGGAGGAACCGCGAATGAGCGCCAATGGGCGCGAATGTGGCGATGTTGTCTATTTCTCACTACGCATCCAAGCTGTGGCGAGCGAATCGGCGTATTCGTTCCAGCGATAGCCCGAGTGGGCTTCAATCCACTTCAGCGGGCAATGCGGATGAGCCTTGAACAAAGCAAGAAGTGGTTTGACCAGGTCCAGATTCTTGAGCGGCTTGCCTTTGCGCGTCCAGCCTCGGTTCTCCCAGCCGAAAGCCCACTTCGTGATCGTGTCGACACAGAGTCTGCTGTCCGTAAAAACGGGGACAGCTGCGTCGTTGGGCAGCAGTTCATAGGCACTGATGAGCGCACAAAGTTCCATACGATTGTTCGTGGTTTCGCTAGAGTCGTGGCCGCAGCGTTCTTCTTTGATCTCGCCATTTTCGACCCAGACCATACCCCAACCGCCTGGACCCGGATTTGGACTGGCACTTCCGTCAGTAAAAATGCCCAAGTCGGGTCCTGCGGTGTATTTTGCCAACACTTCAGCGAGCGTCAAATTCTCTTCGCGCGGTACGGCCTTGGGTCTGGACGCCCTTTTCTTTCGAGGAACCGTCGTGGAACCTATCTTCTTCTGCGCATGTTCTCGGCAGAACTTCGGCACCCAACCGGGATATTTATTCAGCGTCTCTTGAGGAAGCTCGAACGTGGCGTCACACTTTTGGCATTGAAACGTGGGCATCGGGCAGAGATCCTGAGCGGTGATGGTATCGGCACAGATAGTCATTGTCGCTGTTGTGTTTCGCACGCGGGATCCATTGGTACGGCCTGCCCAACGCGATCGATTGGCTGTGTAAACAGATAACGCCACACATCTTCATGTTTGTATTTTCCCGTCGCCTTGTCTCGGTTGGCCCGCTTGCCAGGCACCACGGAACTATGCGCGCGATTGGCGTCGCCGTCGACATCGAAATCGGTGATCAGGCGGCGGGTGTTCTGATACGGCGATTGCTGCTTATCGACGTTAACGATCGGTCCGAATCCGTGCATTCCCAGTAGTTCCCAACTACGGCAGTAATGGTCACCGATCCAGCCGCCGTCGAGAACATGAGAAAAACCGAAGTACCGATTCTCGGGTGTGGCCGAGGGGAGTGACTGCCACGACTGGTGCTGATCGCGAGGTCCGCAAAAAGCGACAACGCGGCTGACTTTCTGGTGCTTGGCAAAGCGGGCCGCAGTCGTTGATCCGTGCGAACTGCCGGCCATGACTATATCCTCCCAGCGCAGCGACTGGCGATCTTCGCTAAGGAAATGGCTCCAGCGGCCTTGTGGATTCTCCTTGTCGAGCCACTTTACGAATTGCAGGGCGCGCTCCATCATCCCGTCCGGCTGAGGAATCTCGACATCGTCGCTGAAGTCCTCGCCAGTTGCAGCCTCTAGGCGAATGTTGCCACGACAGTGCTCGCCGACTGGTTTCTCGCGGCAACAAATAGAGAACCAACGATTGGCGTAGTGGACTCGAAGCGCGTGCAGGCCGTACGAATTGAGTCGTGAGAAAAGCTGTTCGTTATGACCCATCAACCAAATCACCAACTTGCCACGCGGCGGCACGCGGGTGTCAACCGACGCCTGCTGAAGATCTGCCACCGCCCCCGAGCTGGACTCGATCAGAAAACCGATTTCCGGATGCGCTTTCACACGCGGATCAATCTTGCTGGCCCGTCCGGCAAGCTGATAACGCTGTGGCCGCGTGTCGTCAAAAGCAAGCGGTTTCGTTGCGGAACGCACGGTCGCGGCTGTTTGAGCGCAGGCATCGAACGTCCATGACCAGGCACTCAAGGCCAGTGTGGCGGAAGTGAGTAGGCGGCAATAGCGAATCATGTTGAGACCTTCATCTCTTGTTGTGAGAATTGTGGAGGATTAAGCGCCTATTCTGTGTCAATCGATGTCCAAGAGGCTTGAGAATGAGTGCGCAGCTGACTCTCAGAATTGGGCTGAAAATCCCAGCAATTATACATTGCAAACCTCACATTGATTCCAAAGCAACGCATAGCTCTCAGTCGCCAAATACTTCAATGGCGGTCGTTGCATCATCTGCGAGTCCAGTCGCGAGGGCTCGATCTGAGAACTGCTGCAACGCTGCCCGACCGGTGTTTCCAAGATCGTGTGTCCACTGGTTTACATACAGGTCAACGTGTTGCCAGAGAACTGCATCATCAAGCTCTTGGGCGTATTTTCGCATGGAGGGGAGCGCCGACATCGGGTCAGCAAGCGCAAGGTCAAGCGAATCTCGAATCACGGCTTGGACAGTCGCAATCGTCTTCGGCGGCAAGGCACGCTGCGCGATGATGCCGCCCAACGGCAACGGACAATCCGTCTCGGCCTCCCAACGCGTGCCCAGATCTTCGACCAACCCCAGACCCTGTTCCTGCCACGTAAATCGCCCTTCGTGAATGCAGACGCCAAACTCGGCTCCGCCCTGCTGTAGCTTTGGCATGATGTCAGAAAAGACGACATGCTCAATTCTGGTGGTGCCCGCATGAAACAGCTGAAACAGCAGAGCCGCTGTCGTGTGCTGCCCGGGGCACAACGTGAGCTGATCAGAATTCGAAGGTGTGGTATCGCGCGTGGCTGATAGAAGCAGCGGGCCGACGCCAAAACCCAATGCCGATCCGCTCGGTAGCACGACGGTCTTGTCGGCCAGCAACAGCGCCGCGTGGAAGCTGGCCTTGGTCACGTCAAATTCACCTCTGAACAGGCCGTCGTTGAGCTGTTGGATGTCGATCAGCTCGATGTCGAATTCCAAGCCTCGCCAGTCGACGGCTCGCGTCATCAATCCATGAAACGTGAACGTATCATTGGGACAGGTCGAGATTCCAAGTCGTATTAGTGTTGTCACGTTTTGGGTCACATGGAGAAACAAACTGGTTGGCCACAGGCTCATCCCATCTGGAACATTATCGACGACGCCAGCTCTGCGACGGCCTGTAACGCCGCATCAAATTGCCAGTCTTCCCTGTTGCGGTCACCTGCGAGATTGGAGATTCCACGCGCTATGTGTAGCCGAACGTTCGCTAGCTCGCAGGCCATCGCGACCCCAAAGCCCTCCATGTCTTCGGCCGTCGCATTCGGATATTGTCGCGTCCGGCGCTGGACATCTTCGGAAGTGGCGGAAGCCGAGCAACACGTCAGCAGTTGCCCGCCGTTGGGGCATCCCTGATGGCTGTCGACATCCAGCGAAATCTGATCCCCAATCTCAAATGACGAATCAGTCTCCTGCCATTGCGGCCATCCGAGTTCGCTGGCAGCTTGGTGTTGTTCATTCGTGCCTGCGCCGATTCCATAACAGGCGACTTGATTAAATACCACCGCAGTGCCAAGCTGTTGGCGCGGATCATAAGTTCCCGCAACGCCAATCAGCAAGACGTGATCGGTGGTCTGCTGGCGAGCAATCAACTGCGAGGCCCGAGCGGCAGCCGCGATCGGCCCCAAGCCACACAATGCAATCGACCAGTTGTCACGGCGCGCAAATTCGTCCAAGAGAGGTTGCAACACTGTCAATTCATGTTGTGTCGGGATGAGGAGCAGATTGGCCAAGGTGATGGTCAGCTCTCACACGCAGTCAAGGAGTCGATGTTTCGCCACGAGACGCGCGGCCTCATGATTTTGAAGTGGATTTTGCGCGTTTGGAATCGTAACGTTTGCGCATCGCTTCGATATCGAGCGGTTTTTTCGTGCGGCGGCTCCACCAGTCGGCGGCACGTTTCGGGTCCGATTGTGGATTAACCGTCGGCATTCTCGCGCCAACCTCTCGTCGCCAAGCCGCCAGTCGTTCTTGCAGGGCCACAGCCAGTTCAGGACGCAAACTTGCCTGATTCTGCTTCTCACTGATGTCGTTGGCCAGATTGTACAGTTCAAGCCTACCGTCGGCGTAGAACTCGATCAGCTTCCAGTCTCCCATGCGAATCGCACCGGCGGGCGTCGAATGGTGATAGTGCGGGTAGTGAAAGTAGATCGCATCTCGTTTGAGCGACGCCTGCGGATCATGCAGGAGACTCACGATACTTGTCCCATCAATCGGTTGAGCCGGCAGCGTGGCACCGGCCATTTCGCAAAACGTGGGGAGAAGGTCGGAGGTTGTCGTGGGTTCGTGATTGACCGTCCCCGGTTCAACGACACCGGGCCAGCGGACGATCAATGGGACGCGGATACCACCTTCATACAATGTTCCTTTTTCGTCGCGTAATGGGATGTTTGTGGAAACCGTTTCGCCAACGCCGGTGTAGATCTTCTGTAATCCACCGTTATCGGATGCAAAGACAACGATCGTAGTATCGGCTAGTTTGAGCGCGTCGAGTTTCTGAAGGATTCGCGCGACGCTCGTGTCCAGATCTTCGACCATGGCCGCGTAGATCGGATGATTGACGCCTATTGCCGGTTTCGGTTTCTTTTCGTACTTGGCGATCGTCGCTGCATTCCCTTCGACGGGGATATGGACCGCATGATGGGAAACGGTCAGGAAGAACGGTTCGTCTTGATGCTGCTCGATGAACCAGAGTGACGCGTCGGTGAGAAGGTCGATCCTCTTGGGGCCGGGTTTGGGATTCTTCCGCCACTGTCGGAAAGGCTTGCCAAGCTGCCGTTCGGTGACCTGATAACCATGTTTGTCCGGCTGGTGTTCCCGGTCATTGCCGACGTGCCACTTGCCGAAGTGGCCAGTTGCATAGCCGGCCGCTTGCAGGGCGTCGCCAGGTGTTCGCACGCCGTCTTTCAAATGATGGTCAATCTCGGGCACAACCAGCCGTTCAAATGGACGCCAGTGCCCGGGGATGAAATCGGTAATGCCCGTTCGTGCCGAATACTGACCGCTGAGGATGGTAGAACGCGTGGACGAGCAAACGGGGGTGGCGTAAAAGTTGGAGAACTTCATGCCCTGACTGGCCAATGCATCGAGGACCGGTGTCTCGTGGAACGCGTGTCCGTAGCAGGCGAGATCCGGCCAGCCCATGTCGTCAGCCAATATGAAAACGATATTGGGGCGTTCTTGAGCGCCAAGAGGCTGATCAACTTGCCACATCGCGGCAGCGGTCAGCAGAGAAACGATCAGGTGGGTGAAGCGATGCATGAGGGGGCTCGATTTTCAAAAGTGTTGGGTGCATGAAATGCACCGTGAGGTATCCCATCCGGTGCATTTCATGCACCCTACTAACTGCCAATGTAACTGCCGCGGGAGGCCAAAGCGACCACGGTCGCGGGCCTACTTTTCCGCCGGTGGGCGAGGATCTTTGAAAGGTGGTTTGACCGGTGTCCAGTCGCCCTTGGCCGCGTGCTCGATTTCAATGTACTTTTTGAGCAAGTCCCTGACGGCGTCATCACTTTTATCAGTGTACAGCTCGAACCAGTGCCCTTTGACATCCTTCTTGGCGACGACGACACCCGCCGCTAGCCGGCCGCGATGGTCGCCTCCGGCACCGTCCGCCGCGATCAACGCCGCGATCAGTCGATCTGTCAGGCTTCCCTTGGTTTCTTCATACGCCTCGGCCATTGCGACGACGACGCCACGGCCAGCGAGCGTATTGCCTTGGCAGGCGTAGAAACGACCGCTCATCGCGCCCCAATACACGCCGGAAGGGTCGGCCTTGGACGGGTTGCGATTCGCCGCTCGACCTTGCATGTCGATAATAGCCAACTGTCGTTTGTCGCGTCGTGGATCGTCTTTCACGAGCATTCCAAGCACTTCTTCAGAGCTGTGCCCTGCCTCGAGCAGATCGAGTGCCTTGGTACCCCACAAGGGATTGTGCCAATGCTGAGTGCAAAATGCGCCGACCCCCGATCGCACGTACGGTACGACCTTTCCAACGTTTGGATATTTGCTGGCAACAGCCGCACCACATTCACCCGTCTGTGGGTCGACTGCCACAATCGAAAATGTGGCACTGACACCAAAGTCGGGACGTAGATCGTCGGAAAGCGCTGTGGCGTGCGTGAACACGACGAGCATCGGCACCAACATGTTGTGATGGATTCTCATGAGGGTCGCTTCCGTATGGGGTCAGTTGAGATTAATCGACAGACGTTCCAACCTTGGGCAGATCATTGACGAATCCTGCCTTGGTCCGCTTGAGCTCGGCGATCGTCTGCACACGCATGCGCTGCAAACGGGTCGCGTGTTCTTTGCCCAAGGCAAGGTTATGTAGTTCTTCCGGATCGTTTTCCAAATCATAAAGTTCTTCGATTTCACCTTCCACCAGCGTGCGGATGTACTTGTACCGACCATCATGCAACGAGACCCACCACGGGACGCCGCTGACGAGTTTCAGCACAGCCGGATCGGTTGGAATCTGATTGGTGTCCGAACCGTACTGCCTGCCAGTAAACGTGTAGAGCAGCGGTCGTGTCCAGTTGTTTACTGGTTCCTCCAGTAGGGGTGAAAGGTCACGACCATGCATTTCCCAAGGCAACTCGATCCCCGCAAACTTGAAGAACGTCGGCACCAGATCCGGTCCGCCGACAGGGGTATTGCACACTTTGCCCTCGGGCAAACGGCTGGGCATCGAGATGATCAGCGGGCTGCGAATGGTGGCATCGTAAGGCGCAACTTTGGCACGGAATCCGTGCTGGCCCCAGGCGAATCCCTGGTCGGACGTGAAGACGATTAGCGTGTTGTCGTACTGATCGGTGGCCTTGAGTGTCGCCACGAGTTTACCGACCGCTTCGTCGAGCGCCAGCACACCTTGATGATATTGGCGAATCCAGTCGTCCAACGAGCTGCCGTGAATTCCGTTGCCGGGACTCTGTTCTCCCGTCGCACGACGTCTCCCTTTCAGGTGCGGTTGCCCATCATCCCCACGATACCAGGAGGCGATCGATTGCATGTACGCCGGCTTACCGGCGCGTGGCGGATAAATATCTCGAGGTATCGGAA
Organism: Pirellulaceae bacterium; assembly: GCA_030744095.1. The sequence continues at coordinate 8,117 of JASLRF010000255.1, forward strand.
CTCGCACGTCTACATAGGATTCTTGATGTCTTGCGGCCGGAGTGAATGGCCCATGCACGGCACCGAAACACAGCCAGAGATACCAAGGTTTGTCGGGATCTCGGCCGTTGCCGTTAAGATAA
>JASLRF010000256.1 GCA_030744095.1 Pirellulaceae bacterium
AACGGCCAGCTGCAGATGAAGGGCCGTGATCTTATCGACCCCGGCGACGATTTGATCGTACAGCGAGCGCTCGACCGGATCCTCGTCATCAACCACACGGATTGGCAACTGCGCCAGCTGAGACTTGTTCACCGCCAGATATCCGTTGGCCAAGCGTTTGGCTTGAAAGCGAATCCGAAACAGATAGGAGAGTAATTTCGAGTTCAAAAGTCCCAGCAAATAGCGAGGGTCGTCTTGTGGGTCTGCGGCGGCAAAGACTTGCACGCCGAGCGCTCGATTTCCTGTATCGAAGGCCGCTTCGAGCCGCCGGGTCATTCCCGCAACGACGATTTTCGGTCCCGCAAACAAACGCCGTTTGTTCGCACTCAACTCTTCAGAAGCCATCGGTAACATCGGCTGCTGGTAACGCTGATTCATGTATCGCACGTTGCCGGGGCGAATGGAATAACGGTCGATGTTGCCCGTCACAATGAACTCGAAACATGGCTCGTCTCCAGCCACTGGGAATTCCAATAGCGCCGCCGCGATCTGGCGAGCGACAAAGCCGGTCGTGCCACTGTGCAACATCGCGCGTGATGCCAATGGCTGCGTCGGCACCCGCGACTCCACATCCAATTCGCCGTGGATGCGAAAACCGGTCTCTGGTGAAAAACTGGATTGGTGCACTTCAATCGCCGGCTCGGGAGCCTGCAATTCGCTTTCGGAATTCGGGTGATGTATGGCGACCATGTGGTCAACACTGGGAATCTCTTTCTTCCAGTTCAACACATATGGATAAACACTGACCGTTGGAAAGAGGCCAAGACGAGCCACATCCGTAATGTGCATCAGCGTGGTTTGTTCCAGCAGCATCCCGCGGCAGGACATGGCATAGTCGAGTGCGGCGATCTTGTTCGGTACGATCATACCGCAGGTTCCGCCAACGCGGAGCAACTCGAATGCTTTTTCCAGAAACAGCACATACATGTCGTATGCGCCTCGAGCACATTGGTAGCGGTGACAAAAATACTCCTTCATGGCGTCGCCTCGCGACTGGCCAAGCAGGCGGATGTTGACGTAGGGTGGATTGCCGACGATGGAATCAAAGCCACCATGATCCAAAATATGGGCGAAATCGTGACTCCAAGCGAACGGCGCCGTGCGGCCTCCTCCTTTCATCTTGAATGTGCCGCTGTCGTTCAGGAAGAACTCAGGTCCCAACAATGCATCGCCGCAACGAATGTTGCCGGCCAAGCGCCGCGCCAGTCGTTCGATACTGCGCTGTTGCGCCGCCGTCGTCGCGTCGTCGTCCGTGTCGATCCCAATCGCTAAACGGGCCAAGCGCCGTTTTGCAGCAGCAACTGCGTGCCGATCGATATCGACGCCAAATACGTGGTCTCGGATGACCCGCAATCGCCGATCGACCGCTATCGTTGAAAGCGGCATGGCATCTTGGTTCGATTGAAGACCTTCCTCGCGCGCAGCGAGAAAGCGAAACACCTCGACCAGGAATGCGCCATCGCCACACGCCGGGTCGAGTACCCGCAGCGGAGGCAAGCCCTCGGTCAGCTCGGTGAGCAAAGGCGAAAGAGTCTGCCGGACGATATAGCGCACAATCGAATCCGGTGTGTAGAAAACGCCATCTGCTTTGCGCCGCGACAATGTCGTCGAACCGGTGGACTTGCCGCCGCCACTTTGAGACCGAGCGCTACTTGAATTGGCGTTTGCCATCTGCTGCCTCACTGAATCTCCCAGATTCACTAGTCGAGGATGGTACCGGCGACGTGGATTGTGGACAACCGAGATTTCGCGTCAGCCCGGCGTTCAAATTCAACTTGCCAGGTGCAACGACCGATCAAACAAAGACTTCTCGCCGGTTCGACCAGCTAGCACGCTGGCAGAGATATCGGACAGGCGCTCACTACAGGCAGACCAGGAACGAACATGGCGATCTCGCCTTTGCTCTCGATTGCCGGCAACGCACTCGCTCCGTTGGCCAGCGATGTGGTCGAGCAGATCACGGACGGACTGTCGTTCCAGAAACTGCTCGGGCGGCACGATCCATCCAGTGCGGATGCTGCCAATGTACCCGTTGGCCATCCCGCGACCGAGTTCCTGGAATCACCGGAGGCGTTCTCAAGATCACCGAAGGCGGCACAGTTGGAAGCAATCCGTCGTCAACCGCTCGAAGAACTCGAAGCGTACGTCGACCGGCTACGCGAGCGGTTGCTAGCTGGCGGGATCGATCTCTCCGAAGCGATCCCGTTGAAAGTCGGCAACGGCGGGGACATTCAAGTCGACGGTAACCATCCCGATCGCGCCGCGATCGAAGATCTACTTGCTTCTGACTCGCAACTGGCAACGACCTTTCGGCTGCTCTCCAACGCTTTAGCCAACCAGTACAATGCTGCGTCTGGTGATCAGCTGTCGAATGAGTTTCGGCTCACGATTGAGGCGTCGAAATTCAAGATGGAATTTCTATAGGACGGAAGTGGAGATCCGGTAGCGGACGGCTCGTGGCCTCAAACGTCGCAAAGACATACACGAGGAAGATGAAGGCGACGATCACTACGATCAAGCCTGCCACCAGAAGATAGGACGTCTTCTTGCGTCCTGGAATGTTGGCATCTCGTCCGCACTTGGGGCACTTGTCGCCAGCTTCGATGAAACGTCTCGAAGAGCCCGCGTGCCGACAACCCGTGCACTCCATTCCGACCCATTGATCACACAGGGGACATTTCCCCGGTGCCGAATAGATTTCGAATTCGCCCGCGCAGCGATCGCAATAGTACATGCCAACCTCTCAGAATCTTGGCAACTCGCACGCCATCGTTCGGCCAAACCGCTGGAGGCCCAGACCGTTTGAAACACTGATCTCTGCGCGACATGATAACACGATTGCAGTCGGTTCAACATTGTGTTTGTCAAAGTCGCGAATCACGAAAGAGCCAGCAAGCGGCGCAAAGAGTCGCATTAGCCACGCAGAATTTGTACGACACAGTTCGGCAGAAGCTCTTTCAACGCCTCGATCGATGCGGCGTTTCCCTTGAACTGGTCGCCCGACATCGTCACTTCGCGCAACGTCGTAATCACCGCCAGCCCCGTCAGATCGACCCCTTGAACGCCGGATTCGGTGACGTCAAGGTATTCCAGCGCCGTCAAGCCGCCAAGATTCTCCAAGCCTTTATCGCTTACCCTCTCACAGGCCATCAAGGTCAGCCTCTTCAGTTTCGACGACGCGAACTGTTTGAGACCATCGTCGGTGATCTGGGCGTGGGCGAGTGACAATTCCTCGAGTTCAGGCAATGTTCTCAGCACCGCGAGCGAGTCATCCTTAAGATCCACGGCGCTCACCACCAGCTTGCGAAGCTGCCCGTGGTTGCGTAACTTCTCCAAACCATTCGGCCCCAGCGGTGTCCGCTCAGCCACCAACAGTTCGAGGCGGGCGAGCGGTGCAAACGAGGCCAGGTCCTCGATTCTCACAGCCGGGCAGTGCAGTTCCAACTCCCGCAACGAAGTCAGTTTGACCAGCGAAGCAAGTCCGCTGGGAGTCACCTTGCTACTGTGAATCGATAGTCTGGCGATCGGTGTGCCGGCTAGATGTTCGAGCCCCGCACCGGTAACTTCGGTATGAGCCAACAGCAGCTCGTCCAACGAGCTCGCCGCCCGCAGATGTTTCAGTCCTTCGTCGCTTACCGGGACTCGAATCAGCCTAAGGAGCTTCAGGGCGGTTGCGTTCTCCAACGCAGCCAATCCTTGATCGGAAATCTCCCGGCACTCCTGCAACGTCAACTGGCAGACGTTCTCCAGGTCAGCCAACTGCTCCAACTCGACATCGGTAACATCGCTGCCAAAAAACGAAACGATCTTGCCGATTTCGGAGTCTTCGACGTTCGCGATCGAAGTGAGTTCACGGGGAGCCGCGTGAGGCTTTGCCCCGGTCGTTTGGATGGGAATCGAAGAACTGTTGGTGCAGCCGGATACCAACACGGCCGAACCTGCGACGAGCACGCCCGCAACAGCAATTCGTTGGAATGGGTGCACCAGCAGCCCTCACAAACGAGATGAATCGTCTTTGGTTGATCGACCAGCGAGGCTGTGCGTCGGACCGACGCGAGCTATCGCTCGGTTACGGCATCACGCTCACCGACCAACCTGCGGTCGGTGCCCGTCGCTGAATTACCGCCTGGCCTCACTACGACCCGTCGTCGCCATCGTCCTCCGCGGCGTCACTATCAGCAAATCCGGCACTGCTATCCAAGTTGAAATCCGCGGTATTCTGGCCCGCCTTGACGTCAAACGAGAAGTCGTGTGTGGGAATTGGGTCGGCCGCATTCGGATCGAGTTCATCGGAATCTTCATCAGAGTCTTCGTTGGCCACGATCGTGACCGTGTTCTCCCCAAGCACGGCCCCCTTGTCCTCGGTTGTCGTGACGACGAGCGAGTAGTTTCCGGCGGAATCTGTCGTTCCCTGCGCAATACCAACGCTTTGACCATCGCCCTTGTCGTTCGGCGTG
>JASLRF010000257.1 GCA_030744095.1 Pirellulaceae bacterium
ACGCCCAAATCCGAAGCGCATTCGTGGTCTGCGGCGATGTGTCGTTTGAAGATGCCCGTCTTCGAGTAAATCAAGTCGAGATCCCACGATGGAAACTTCAATTTGAGATCATCATTTGTCTCAACTTTTTCGGGAAGATAGACCGAGATCGGGCCAATTGCTGCGTATTTCACAGGGAGCGTCTCAACCGTCTCTGGAAGCAGGTGGTCGGAAAAGTGGTCCGGGGGGGAGAGTCATTTTAGGGCGACTGGACATGTAGATCTCGCCAGTGACGAGATCCGCGAAGGTGCCAATGGTCCATCGAGCCAAGTGATCTGCTAGCAGGCTGGCCACCTAACATTCACACCATAACGAGCCGATGTCAACTGGTCAATCGGATCGTTGCTGGCGAATAAACACGTGTGAATTTCTCTTGACGCAACTGGAACCCTGGCTATACTCCGCCCGCCTTAATTCGGCTCTTTGCTGACGCGAACTGGATTCCATCAGGTCCAATTCCGCCCTTGGTTTGATCGGGGCGACCAACCGGTTGACTTTCAAAATAGGTGTCATCTTGCGGTTCGATCCAAGCTTTGTCGACATCCACTGTCACATGCTACCCGACATCGATGACGGTGCTAAATCGTTGCAAGAATCACTCGCCATGGCGGAGATCGCCGTGGCCGACGGAATTCGAACCATGATTGTGACTCCACATCAGAACGGTTCCTATGCGCATAATCGGGGCGACGCCATTCGTCAGCGCGTCGTAGAGTTACAAGAACAACTGGAACAGCATCACATCCCCTTGATCGTGCTGCCCGGCGCTGATGTGCGGATTGAAGACGGCATGATTGAGGGACTGCGGGCCGGGGACGTACTGACCCTGGGCGATCTCGGCAGACATGTCTTGCTGGAACTTCCTCACGAATTGTATTTTCCGCTGGAACGTGTGCTCGACGAACTCGCCACGATCGATATGGTTGGCGTGCTTTCGCATCCGGAGCGCAACCAGGGGATCCTCAAGCAACCCTCACTTGTCGAGTCACTTGTCGAATACGGTTGTCTGATGCAGATCACCGCTGGCAGCCTTATGGGGACGTTTGGCAGGCCGTGCCAAGAGATGTCTGAGTGGATGCTCAAGCGTGGATTGGTGCAGTTCATTGCCACTGACGCACATGGACCGCGGTCGAGACGACCGCTGATTCGTCGCGCTTACGAATACACGGCAGAGTTGGTCGGCGAAGACACCGCCAATACCTTGTGCTGTGCCAACTCGGCTGCTGTTTCCGCGGGTGACGACGTTTTCCCTATACAACCCCGGATCAAGAAAATCGACATTCCGAGCTGGTTCTCGTGGCGAAAGGCAGGCTAGATTGCGTCGTCCGCTGAGGATCATCGAATTCACGCTCGCGTTCCAAATACTAGGGCTCTCGGCACTCCACACGGAGGAGCGTTGGCCCGATGAACGGACCTTGTTCCCTTTTGTCCTGCACGCCGATTTCTCACTTGACGGGCAACGCGGTTTGATTGACCAAATGGCACGTTTGCAGCAAGATCTCAGCAGCACACTGGGCGTCCAATCGTCGCAAGAGTCCATCCATCTGTTCTTGTTCCAACGTCGAAATACCTATCAGAATTATATCAAGGAGCACTTCACCAACTTGCCCTACCGGCGGGCCTTGTACATCAAAGAGCGCGGCCCCGGGATGGTCTTTGCCTACCGGCACGATGATTTCGAAACGGACGTGCGTCACGAAAGCACTCATGCGTTGCTGCACGGTGCACTGCCAATGGTGCCGCTTTGGTTAGACGAAGGCCTGGCCGAGTACTTTGAAGTTCCCCCGCAGAAGCGAGTTTACGGCAATGAACATCTTGGAAAACTGAAGTGGCACGCCCGCTTCGGCAAGCTTCCCAAAATCGAACGACTGGAACAAATCGATTCGATCAGCCGAATGGGTCAAACGGAATACCGCGAAGCATGGGCTTGGGTGCATTTTATGATCCACGGTCCGCAGGCCGCACGTGAAGAACTCCGTGACTATCTGGCGGACATTCAAGCGCATTCGCCACCCGGCATTCTCAGCAAGCGACTGCGGCGTCGGATCCTGGATCTAGATAGTCAGTTGAGCATTCACTTAAGAACTTGGAAGAAATAGGGTGTTCGACGCATACTGCATTGCCTGCTAATCATAGCGGCAGTGTGGCAATTGTGGAGCAATTTTTTGGGCCAACGAGGAGGTGTTTATCATGAAGTTACTTCGACTGTTCGTCGTTGTGGTTACAATCGCAAGTGTTTGCACGTCGCAAGTTGCAACGGCAGCACCGCCACCATTTCGCGGAACTGAAAGTGGCAACCTGGCATTGATCATTCAGGATGTTGCCCTGAACCCCGGCGGCAAGCTGGCCATTCAGGTTGTCGATCCACAGGGAAAACCGCACGCCGGAACGCCAATCAAGGTTCGCAAAGCGGGTACCACCGTCCATCATTCCATGACTGGGAAGGATGGCCAGATTGTCTTGTCGCGGTTGAGGCCCGGTGTTTACGAAATCACGTCTGGGGCGCGCGGCGGAATCTACCGTCTATGGGCACCACAAACGGCACCGCCGCAAGCAACCACCGGCATCCTGCTGACTGACGACGGCGGAGTCGTGAGAGGATCGCGAGGCGGTTGGCAGAAAGCAGCCCTCATCGGCGGGGTGATCATTACCTCGGGAGTTCTCGGTGGCGTCATCGGTTACAACCTAAAGGACGCGAGCTAGCCGACTCATAATGCGTAAGATGGGTCAAGTTTTTCGAGGGAAACGGAAACGCTCATCAAAGGGGACCGGTGGACCCGACGTTTTGAGGAGCAAGACTTCACCTCGATTAGCCTCACGGCAATCACCACCAGCGATTGAATGGTCGCATATCCCGCGAAAATCGGGTTCCAATTCGATCGCGCGAATCGCCAGAAGAAACAGTCCACTTTAGCTGAAGTCCAACATCGCGTTCGACCGATACCTATTTCGGTGGAATTCTCAGCGTGTTGTTTTGGAAACAGGTGGTGGATATGAAGCGAAAATCAATATTTCGGACATTAGTTACCAGTCTCTGCTGCACAATGCTACTCTCTGGGCAACTGGCTCAGGCAGCCGGACCAGCCTTCCTAACGGCATCACGTGTCGCTGACGTGGCGCTTACTTCCACTGGGGAGTTGCGCGGGCAAGTGCTCAACGCCGAAGGCGTCCCACAGACCCAGGTCAAGGTTGCGATCGGCCAAACAAGTCAGCAGCCAACCTTCGTCTCGACGGACGAGGATGGCCGATTCGCCGTCCGAGGCCTTTCGGCAGGCATCTATCAGGTGCAAACCTCGCACGGCAACGGCGTGTACCGCGTTTGGGCTCCACACACCGCACCGCCCTCGGCACAGCCAGGCGTGTTGGTGGTCAACCACGGTCAAATCGCGCGTGGCTATGGCGGAAATGGTGGCGCTAACTGGTTAGCGAATCCGTGGGTGATGGGGGGGATTGTCGCTGCCGCGATTGCCATCCCGTTGGCCATCGATTCGGGCAGCTAAACAGTCAGCCAACGAATAGATCGGACATCCATCCGGGCCCGATTCGTAATCGAATCAGTTCAAGCGTGCACGCCATTGGTGTGCACGCTTTTTTTGCGACCGATGCATCGGACATGCCTGCCTCCTGGTGCGCCACGCAGATCGAAGAGGAGACAGATCGATCGCCGGCGGCAGCGCACAGTGTTTACAACAAGCTCGTTAGCTAATCCGTTTGGGTGTTGGGAATTCGATGGTGAACTTCGTGCCGTGCCCAACGACACTGTCCACATCAATGCGACCTCCGTGCGCATCAATAATGCGTTGAGTCATCGGCAGCCCTAGCCCAGATCCTCCGTTCTTTGTCGAATAGAAGGGATCAAACATGTGGATCGCGGTATTTTGATCCATGCCACATCCGTTATCGATCAAATCGAGCGCCACCCCAAACAGTGTCTGCCGAGTTCGAACTTCCAGCCGTCCTCCATCTGGCATCGCTTCCAGCGAGTTCTTCACCAGATTAACCAGCGCCGCCTGCAACATCTGCGGTTCCAACAAGATGCTGGGTAGATCTCGATCGAGGTACCGAATCACCTCGATCTCGGATTCGCGGGCCTGCAGATCGAACAAGTCCAAGACCCTCTCCAGCTGTTCGTCCAGGCTCCCCGCGTGCAGGTCCAGCTTGCACAGCCGAACAAAACGCAGAAAATCGTTCAGCAGATTTTCGAGCCGTTCGCATTGGCTGCGAACCAAGTCGACTTTCGAAACAGCGCGCCGCTCGCGCTGCGTTTCGGGCTCCGCGAAATCCTCACCTAGCAAGTCCATGTTCATGCGAATTACGGACAGCGGGTTTTTGATCTCGTGGGCCAACGAACCGGCCATCTCCGCCAATTCGTCGTAGTTTGATTGCAAACGTTCGTTGAGCTGTTCGGCGCTTTCGTGTTCTTCGGCTGGCATAATAAAAACGCAACCCGGCGCGAAACACACCGGGTTGCCAAACTTGGGACCTTCGACAACAACAGGTCAACGAGCACCTCGTTCCGGCTAAACCACCGGACGGGGCACATCAAACCACTCTACCTTCGGCGACCTGAGGACCTTCCGTCTCCAGCTCCACCGCGGCGTCGAGGCCGGTCACCACTCTGACCACCGTCTCCGCCATTAGACTCGCCACCACCTTCAGCGGTGGCCGTGGCCAATTCATCCACGAGCCCGAGCTGTTCCATGGCCTTACGACGGCTGAGCTTGACCCGATCGTGATCGTCAACGTCAATCACCAGTACCTTCATCTCGTCGCCCATCGAGCAGACATCGGAAACGCTGTTGACGAATCCATTTGACAACTCACTGATGTGGCACAGACCATCACGTCCCGGCAGGATTTCGACAAATGCACCGAAGTCTTTGATGCTCGTTACGCGCCCGTCATAGATCTTGCCGACCTGGACGGTCGCGGTCAGGGCTTCGATTTCGGTCAGTGCCGCATTAGCCCATTCCTCATTCGTGCTAGCCACCGTCACGGTGCCATCCTCTTCGACTTCGATCACCGATCCTGTCCGCTCCTGGATGCCGCGGATGTTCTTGCCGCCGGGTCCGATCAGCGCGCCAATCTTGTCCGGCTCGATCTTGGTACGAAGCAAGCGTGGCGCCCACTCGGACGTGTTGTCTCGCGGAGCGCGAATGGCAGTCAGCATGTTGCGGAGAATCTCGATCCGAGCATCCCGAGACTGGATCAAGGT
>JASLRF010000258.1 GCA_030744095.1 Pirellulaceae bacterium
CCCACCTTTCAGCTCGGCACGGCCTCACTACTCGCTGATCTCCAGGTCGGCCATGTAAATCGCGGTGATCGTCTGACCGGTGTCGTCCTTTTCGTGAGACGAATACCACGACATGATGGCACGACTTGGACTGAGTGCGACAAAGCCGGGATATGAATTGTCGCCCCCGCTGGGCAACTCGGCAAACTCGTGTAATTGGTCACCGACCAGCCAACACATCGACGTCTTGGCACCTTTTCCGTCATGCGTCTTGCGACCGCCGACAACGGTGCGATCGCCCCAACGCACCAGCAGCGGCCCGCCAATGTAGCGATCTAAGTCACGGCGATCCCATTTCGTATAGGGCGGCGCCGAGCGTAGCCACTGAGCTTTGTCACTACCTCGCCGACCGATCGCCAGCACCTTCCCATCGGCTTCAAACTGAAACGCAGTCTCGTCCCCTCTCGTTTCTTGAAAAAACGCGCGTGTTCGCCAGATTAGACCGTCGTCACTCTCTAGCATGACCGATTCCACGTTGGGACCTTCACCGCGCGGCGCGATGGCGAAGTTCTGTTTTCGCCGACCACACAAATAGGCTTTGTCACCAAACGTAGTGGCGCGCCAGATATAGTGTCCGAATGTCCCCTCAAGCTGCCGTGGGCCTTGCCATTGGCTCCCATCCGAAGACCAGACCGCGTACCCCAAATGCTTGTTCATGTCGTAGTCGGCAATCGGAATCGTTGTCTTGCCGCTGTACCATGTGCCGGTGTAGACGAACAACTGATTGCGGAAAACCAAGAAGTGAGGGTCGCGGGTGTCCCGTAACGGCACGCGGAATCGATGCACGTGCTCCCAACCGCGCCCGTCCCGACTGGTCAGGATGATTACAGAAGCAGTCGGATGAACCATGTGGCCGTCGGGGCAGCTGCGAAAGGTCAGATAGTAGCTGTCTCGAAAACGAACCAAATCGGTAAACGCGTTGTGTTCGCCATTGTGAAACACCCGGCGAATACTCGAGACGTTGACTTTGGGGGTATCGTCACCGTAGGACGGCGGCGCGTGGATCAGCATTACGCCAACAAACATCACCATCCAGTCGTTGATTCGTATGGGACTAGAATATCGATTCAACATCTAGACGCCTTTCCTGGGTTCAGTGCGGCGGTCGCTGTCATGGCGGCTTCATTGTATCGCGCCAGCCGTTGATATTCGAATGCACCGCGACACTCCGTCTGTCTGGTAGAATCGAATGCGACGCTGATTTAGGATCGTTCGAGGAATTACTGTCCGATAGTCGCCTTTCGCTCCGCGAAAGGAACGTGCTTTCGCGGAGCGAAAGACAACAATAAAAGATCGAACACTGCTTATTGTCACTTCCGACACCGGCGCCAGGTTGCCACCCTCGAACCTACGATACGACATTAATGCCTAGACGAATCGCGCTTCTATTCGAATACCCGACACTCAACGGTGGCGAACGTTCGATGTTGCAGACGCTTGAACTGCTCGACTCACGAGAGTTCGAAATCATCGCCCTGGCACCATCGGCTGGTCGACTGGCCGAGGCCTTGCGTGCCAGATCGATCCAGCATGTTCCGTTCGACCTGCGCGACGCCGATGACGTTCGCTTGCCGCGCGAGCAGGCTTGCGAACAACTTGTCGAGTCAATTCGCAACCAAGCGCCGGATCTGCTGCACGCCAACAGTCTGTCGATGGGCCGCATAACGGGCGCCGCGGCGGAAAAGCTAGCGATCCCCTGCGTCGCTCATTTACGAGACATCATCGGGCTCAGCCGAACGGCGATCAACGATCTAAACCAGAATCGCACTCTCATTGCGGTTTCGCACGCAACACGAGAATTTCACATTGCTCAAGGACTGTCCGCCGCGCGAACGCGGGTGATGCACAACGGCGTAGATGCCGATCGATTTCAGCCTCGACCGAAGACACTCTCTCTGTGCCGCGAATTGCAGGTTGCAGAAACTAGTTTCATTGTTCTCACGATTGGTCAGATCGGTCTGCGCAAGGGCCAAGACGTTCTGGCCGCCGCGGCTCTCGCGATTGCCGAAGGGTTATCACAAGTTCAATTTGTGATCGTTGGCGAGCGTAATTCTTCGAAAGACGAGACGATTGCATACGAGGCGAATATGGAATTCGAGTTTGCTCGTGCGGGCCTCGGCAACCGGCTCCACCAATTGGGCTATCGGGACGATGTTGATCATCTGATGAACGAAGCCGATCTCTTGGTCCATCCGGCCAAACAAGAGCCGCTTGGCCGAGTCCTCCTGGAGGCAGCAGCGTCCGGACTGCCGATTGTCGCCACCAATGTCGGAGGTACGACGGAGATTGTGACTGACGGTACGTCAGCACGCTTGGTCGCGCCCAACAATCACGTTCAATTGGCTGGCGCGGTGATCGGAATGGCGACCGACAAGCGACTCCGAGATCGACTTGCCGCCGCCGCTCGGCAACGTGTGACCAGCGACTTCACTCCCCGCGCAGTTGCCGACAACCTGACAAAAGTCTGGCGTCAGGCGCTGGCCGACTAATGCGCGTGCAGCCACGGACTCTCATGATGTCACGGATTAGCCCAACGTAAACTCGGGAAGCTTGACAATCTCGCCGCCTTTGAGCGCCGATTCGTGTGCACAAATACCGACGCACGTCCAGTTGGCACTGGTTGTTGCGTCCGGTCGCGGTTGACGATCCTCGAGCAAAGCGCTGACAAACTCGTGGACTAAGTGGGGATGGGAACCGCCATGCCCGCCGCCTTGGACGAACGACAGATGATCGGCGTCTTCGATTGACTGAGTGAATTTTTGAATTGGCTCAGGCAGCAAGTGCGCGTAATCGGGCACGTCGACGGGTTGGGCGATTTCCGGTTCCGGTCTCTTGGCCGTGTGCAACACGTGTGGCTGGCCTTCAGAGAGCGTCCATTCAAAACTCTTCTTGGTTCCGTAAACGTCGAAGCTCTCGCGATATTGGCGGGCGGTATCGTAAAGGGTCCGCCATATGTGCGCCGCGACGTCGCTATTGGCGATCTTGATCTGGCATGACTCGACGGCAAATTTGTTGCCGGACTTTTCGGCAATGTCGTCACGCACCCTGCCGGATCCGTAACAGGAGACTTGTTCGGCCCGACCGTCGATCAGACCCAGCACCGGGCTGACGACGTGTGTGGCGTAGTGCATCGGGATCATGCGTTCCCAATAGTCGGGCCATCCGTCCATGTCTTGCGGATGCGAGGCCTGCATGTACTGCACCTTGCCGAGTTCACCCTTTTCGTACATTTCCTTGATGAACAGGTACTCGCGACTGTAAACCACGGTCTCCGCCATCATGTATCTGAGGCCTGTCTCGCGAACCTTTTCGACAATCTGTCGACACTCGTCGATCGTCGTCGCCATTGGCACGGTACACATGACGTGTTTGCCAGCATCCAACGCCTTCAGTGACATCCAGGCGTGATCGGGGATTGGACTGTTGATGTGCACGAAGTCGATGTCGGAATCCGCCAACACGTCGTCGTAGTTTGTGTACCGTTTGTCGATTCCGAGCGCATCGCCGACTTTGTTCAATTCGGTTTCGTTGCGTCGACAAATGGCGATAACCGCCGCATTCGGATGGCTTTGGTAAATGGGAATGAACTCGGCACCAAAACCCAGTCCGACCATCGCTACATTCACAACGTCACTCATCGGTTTCCTTTCGCTGCCAGGCAGGGCCTATCGCTGGTTATCGTACTCTTTTTTCAACGCCGATGTTCCTTCACGAAAGCGAACTGCAAATGTTCGGCTTTCCGCCCGCAACCGTAGGTTGTAGCGATCGACGCTGCTCGCAGGTAGATTATACATCGACAACGCACGATGCAATCATGCTTCCGGCCCTGAATGCAACTTGGAGTACACGCATGAGAATCCTCTCGAAGTTGGGCCCTTGCCCGTGGTTGCTGCGTCCCTGGATGCCGTGCCCGTGGATGCTGTACGCGTGCTTGCTTACCGCAGCTGTCAGCCAGGCCGCCGAAACTGACACGCCCAGTGCGGCGCAGGCGCTAGGTCGCTCGCGGGCCGCGGTCTCAATACAACCCGACGGTCTATATATCTGCGAAGCGGAGGAGTTTCAAACCTCGACGTCGTCTAGCACGGGGTGGCAGGCAAAGCGGTTTGGCGAAAACTACTACGCGGCCACGTTTGCCAACTCATTTCTCAGCCGCCAGGCTTTTCTCGGCGCGCCCGAGCAGTGTGATCGGACCATCGCGACAATCAACGTGGATATCAAGGAATCTGGTCGATACCTGGTGCTGGTGCGTTATGAAGCGGCCTATCGTTTTGAAACCCAGTTTCGTGTGCAAGTCGAACAGGCCGGCAAGACGGTGTTGGACCGACCCTATGGTTCGCGCGACCAACTGAAGATCTGGGCCTTTAGCCAGAAACTGAAAAAAGAAGTCGGCTGGAGCTGGGGCGCCGTTGAGAACACCGTTTGGGAAGGACACGATGCCTTTGCGAATCTGAACCCAGGACGCGCGCAGATCCGCCTGATCGCCGGCAAGCAACCCGAGCCCGCCGCTCGGCGCAACATCGATCTGGTCATGCTGACCGCCGACACGGAACAGGTCCAGATGCGGATCGAAAAGGAGAACTACCTCCCCTTGGATGGTATGCTCACACAGTCGGGTGATGTCTACCTGCGCGTCACAAATCGTGGCAGCAAACCACTCACATTTTCCGGCAAGAAGGCGATCGGTGGCGGGAACTGGCAACAGCATTCACCCTACTGGGTGCACCTTCGCACGTGGAAGACGCCGTCGATTGTCGATCTGCTACCCGGAAAAACCAGCGACTGGGTCGAAGTGGGTGGCACCATGGACGCGTTGGCCGACGGTCAGTGGTTTTGGACCGGCAACGGCGACTACGAGGCCGAGTTTGGATTGAACAGCGCCGCAGGGAAGATCGACTCGCTCGGCAGATTCGCCGGCAACGGTGATCTCGCTCTCGCTGCGGATGGTGACACCCGCTATTCAAGACGGCTGCGTAAGCAAGACCAGGTGCTGTACGACCTGCTCGACTATCTCAAGGTGGAAGACCCCGCACGGCATGGTCGTACGCCAGAAAAGACGATTATCTACGCGTCGACTTTCAAACCGCTCGACCAAAGCAAACATGCAGCCGCCGTTGGCCAGTTCAAACAGATGTTCGCCTTGTCCGACACCAGCGGCGAGTCGGCCCGTGGCCGCGGCTACGTCGATGTGCGCGGCGTCGCGACACCAAAGTTGGCCGAGTATTGTGAAAAACTCGGTGACAATGCCAAGAACATTGCGGTCGTCAGCTTGGGCGATGAAATCGGTTTGCCCTCACCACGCGGCACGGAAGCCAACGACGGATTTCGCGCGTGGCTCCGAGCTCGCGGCATGAAGCCGGCTGACGTTCGCCCGAATGCCGGTAACGATTGGACCAAAGTTGTCTTTGACATCGACCCCATGTCAAAAGCAACTCAGCCCGGCGTTTTCTACTGGTCGAAGCGCTTTCAGTATCATTTTGGTATCCAGACGATCAAACAACGAACTGACATCCTGCGGAATCACTTACCCAACGCCGGTATCGGCGCGAATTTCTCGCCGCACTACCCGCAGGAGCATATGTTCCTGGGTGAAGTCTTCAAATGGATATCCGTCTTTCGTGACAGCGGCATGACGTTGCCGTGGAGCGAAGATTACATCTGGCAAGTTCCCGTCGCCACACCGCAATTGAACAACATCAATCTCGATCTCTTTCGCGCCGCGAATCGGCATCACCCCGATCGCAAGATCATCTACTACGTGATGCCGCACATGCCGAACAACACGCCGAATCAGTGGCGCCGGCTGTTCTTCGGGGCGCTCGGTCACGGTATGAAGATCGTCGATCTATTCGAATTTCGTCCAGTGCACGTCGCTTACACGGAGAATCACGTCGACGATCCAGCGATGTACAAAATGGTGTTGGGGAGCTTTCGCGAACTCGGGTTGTTCGAGGATATCGTTCAGGACGGTCAGGTCCGTGCAGGCCAGGCGGCGCTGTGGTTCAGTGAAACGGGAGATATCTGGGGCGATAGCCACGATTCGTTCGCACCCGCCAAGCGAACACTGTACACGGCGATTCGCCATCAGCAGATTCCGCTCGACATTGTCGTCGAGCAAGACGCGCTCGACGGCACATTGACGCAATACAAGACGCTATATCTCACCGATGCCCATGTGAGTCGTGCGGCCTCTGCCAAGATCGCCTCCTGGGTCAAAGCCGGTGGAAACCTGTTCGCAACGGCGGGCGCCGGAATGTTTGACGAATTGAACGGGCCGAACGAGTCGCTGCGCAAGGCACTGGGTGTCGTGCCGAAATCGATGGACGCGCCCCCCGAATCGCGCGTCGTCTTTACGAAACAGGACTTGCCGTTCGCCCGCGTTTTCGACAGGGCCACACTGCAGGCGTCTCCAACGGTTTCAACCTCACCCGAACCAAGCGAGACGGTCGCGATACCGGTCGTCGGCGCTCGCAGTCGTTTCCAAACTGACGATGCCGAAGTGCGATACACGTTTTCCGATGGCTCGCCTGCGGTAGCCCGCAACAAGGTCGGTCGTGGAGTGACTACCTACTGTGGCTTCTTGCCGGGTCTCAGTTATTATCATCCGGCGGTTCCGAAACGGCCGGTGGATCGTGGTGCCACCGACGATGCGATGATCCACTTTCTGCCGACGGAATTCAACACGCAGGCCGCAGAGTTGATCGCGTCTACCGCCACCAATGTGGCGCGGCCCGTCGTCTGCAGCAATCCGCTTGTGGAGACCACCGTGATCGAATCGACACACGGCGCCGTCATTCCCTTAGTCAACTGGACGCAACAGCCGATCAAGGCGTTGCAAGTGACAATCTCGATCCGCACGCCCACTGCCAAAGTCTCATTGGCCAGCGGCCGTAGCGTGGGCGTCCAGCAAACCGACAGTGGTCGTGTTCTTACCTTTGACCTCGATGTGGCTGACGCATTGATATTGCGATAACAGCATTCGTTATAAGCGAGCACAAAATGAATTGGAAACGTGACCTTTGCCTGACCTGTTGGCTTGTCGTGTGCCTGTCAATTGTAAACGCTCACGTCGTGGGTGAAGAAAGTGCGATCACGCGCCATTGGCTGTGGTCGAAGGCGCACGTCATTCCCGAAGAAACCACCAGCGAACAGAGTGGCTACTTCTCGATCGTTGAAGGCCACGATGGGCACCTCTATGTAGGCACGGCAAAGTACGGCCACAATGCTTTTCTGGTCGACTTCGATCCAAAGACCGAACAGATGAACGTTGTCGTCGATGCGCACAAGGAGATTGGCACGACTGCCAGCGGTTTCGCGGCCCAGGCGAAAATTCACACACGTAACAATGTTGGTCGGAGCGGGAAGATCTACTTCGGCACCAAACAGGGCTATCCGAAGGAAGGCGAAAAGCGATCGGATTACCTGGGTGGATACCCGATGATCTTCGACTCGGCCACGGGCAAGACCCGCGTCTACGATATTCCCGTTGCGGGACAGGGCATCATTAGCGTCACCCCCGACGAACCGCGTGGAGTGGCGTATGTGTCCACGTGCTCGGACGAGCGTCCGATCGAAAGCACCCACTTCATGGTGCTTGATCTTGAGACTGGAAAATACCGCGATCTGATCGATTGTCGCCACATGTACGCGTTTATCGTGGTCGATGCCCAGGGCCGCGCCTATCATCCGATTCTGGGAGGTAACATCGCGCGTTACGACCCACGTTCTGATCAGCTCGACCAATTGACGCAGACGATTGACGGTCAGCCGCCGACCAAATCGTCACTGTTGGCCGATCCGAAAAGTCATCCGATCAATTGGGACATTTCGCCAGATCGCCAGACGCTGTACGCCGTGGCGATGAGCGGTAATCAGCTATTTTCTTACGACCTTGCCGGCACGGGAAGCCGCTTGGCGGGCCGCAGTCTCGGACCGCTCGTGGCCGGTGCCGAAAAGACCGATTGCCGAGCAATGTGCGTGGCCCCCGATGGCACTGTCTGGGCTGGAGTGGCTGCCACGTTTCCCCAGCGTGGCCAGTTCTTGCACGTGGTCAGCTATCAGCCCGAAGCGGCCGCCCCCGTCGATCATGGACCTATCGCGATTGGAAACCCGGACTACACCACGTACGTCGATCAAACGGGCAAGCCGCGCCACCATCATCATGGTGTCTACCGATTGAAGGACAAGACGCTTCTGCCGCGTTACGTGATCATGGGTATCTGTGCGGCGCGTGACAATTCAATTTACGTGACGACATTGTATCCGTTTACCGTCCACCGGATTCGCCTTCCCGAGGTCGCCGGTGTTACGACTACGTACTATCACAATGCTCACGCGGATGTGATTCTAAGCCGTCTGCTGGAAACCGATGGATTGAACGGCACTGGGCAACGCGCGTCGTTGCAACTGGCGTCTCTGTACACCGATCAAGTTCCGAAAAATGACATTAGCCGTTCGCTGGCAGCCGAGTTTGGAGTTCCCATTCGAAGCACTGTCGGCAAAGCCGTGTCCGCCAGCCGTGCCACGGATGGAAAACCGAATATCGCTGACGGTGTGTTGCTGGTTGCCGAACACGGCAAGTATCCGAAATCCGACACGGGGCAGACAGTCTTTCCCAAACGACGCCTGTTCGGCGAGATCTTGGCGGAATTCCAACGCGCCGGTCGTGTGGTGCCCGTGTTCTGCGACAAGCACCTGGCGGACAATTGGGCGGATGCCAAGTGGATCTATGACACCGCGAAAGAGCACAACATCCCAATGATGGCCGGTTCGTCGCTCCCCGTCTTGTGGCGGTACCCGCCGACGGATGTACCTCGCGGGGAGAAGCTGAAACAGATC
>JASLRF010000259.1 GCA_030744095.1 Pirellulaceae bacterium
AGCGTTGATCTGGTTCGTTCGGCATCGCAACCCAGGGTGACGCGTCGCGGCTGCGCCGCGTTGCTTACCCTGGGCTACGATGTACAACGCCGAAGGCGTTGTTCGTGTCTAACCCGGCCGTTACCGCGTCCGACCTCTCCCAAAGGGAGAAGGGCATTTTCAAGGCTCTCCCAATCGTCCAAAGCGAAAAAGTCTGCTTAGAGTGGTGGAAGGCTGTGCGGGCCGGCAAGAGACTTCTGATCGAACGACGGGATTCCAAATTCCCGCGTAGCGGCCGTGGGATTCGCTACCCGCGGATTGTATGGCTGTGAAACAGAATACCGTCCGGGGGCTGCGAATTTGCCGCTCGTCGGCTGAACTGGAGCCGAGTTTGGCTCGAGTGAACTGAGCATCTGGTGAGCCTGTTCCAAATACGGATTGGCTCGCAGTGCCAGCCCAAGTTCTCTTCGCGCCTCGTCTTGCTTACCCTGCTGAAGCAACAAGTATCCCAAATTGTAATGCGCACCCGCCTCGCCATGGACGGAAACCAATTGCGCGTACGCTTCGTCAGTCCGCCCTGCATCGGTAAGCACGTTGGCCATGTTGTTCTTGTAACGTGCATTCTGAGGTTGCAATTGTGTTGCTCGATGAAGGTGAGCTAGCGCGGCATCGAGGTTGCCCTGCTTCGCGTAACAGATCCCCAGAGCGTTCAGCGCCGCACAGTTGTCAGGATTCGTTTCCAGCGCCAGTTGGTAAAGTCCCTCCGCACGATGCAAGTCACCTTGACGGTCGAAGAGATGACCGAATCCGACCAAGATCTTAGGATCGTGAGGCGAAGTATCGAGGGCTTGCTGAAAGTGCGAAATTGCCCCGGGGATATTCTGCTGGCTTTCGTAGACCAGGGCTGCGTGGAAATGCAGATCGGCACCGACGTTCGCGGGCTGGACGGCCAGACTGGTCGGATCCTTCGCCGGAATGACCCTGGGCTCGATCGTCAGCGCATTGCTGATTGACTCAGTCGCCGAGAGAAGGCCGGCCAGAAACGGGTTTTTGGGATTCGACAGCCCTTGCGTGTACGAATTGGGCCCCGTCTGCGTGAACTGTTGTTGCGATCCCACACCCGACGGCAGAAGCTGGGCTGGCGCTGATCGCCCCATTGCACCGGAGGTGTTGTTTGCGATCTGAGCCGCGATCGGCACCGGCCTCTGTGCGGTTGTTGCAAATGGTGACATGGACGAGCAACCCGCTGCCAAGAGCAATCCGATGGACAGTAAGAAATTTACTCTCATGACGTGCACCCACTTCTTATCTGTTCGACAGATACCGCGATTCATCAACCGCCCTCCGGACCTGCCGCCTGCGGCAGTCTTGGAGGTGGGACCGACGCTTTGAGCTGTCGATCGATGTTTTCAAAGTATTCGCCAGATCCACCGGTAGGTATCTCGTCCGTCAAGACAATGCTTGGTCGTGCCCCTTCGGGAACAAGCTTGGCCAGATGCCGCTCCACTGACTGAATTCGCAGCTTGGTGCCTCCAGGTTCGTACGACCGCAACACGTATATGGTCCGCCTGTGCAGCGGAGTTTGCGTTGCAATCCAGCGCAGTCTGCGCTGTCCCGCCTTGCTCAGGTCTTGGGTCTGAACGTCGAACAGATGGTCGCTCAGCGTATTCTGCAAACGCCAGCCAGCATTCGTCATATCAACCAATGGCGAAATGGTGACTTCGCGGTCGGCAAATTGAAACGGTTCCGGCCAGGCGTTCATGCGGTGCCAATCCACGTGCACGCGATGCCAGAATTCCGACCAGTCAGCTTGAGCCATATTCACTGTCGAAAACGCTATGGTCAGTGCTAGCAGCATCGTTGAGCGTCGCATCGGAATCCTTTCTTGCAAATCAGCGCGCAGGGAAACATCTCCGCTTTAGTGTTATCGGCCATCTTCCGTTGAGGTTTGACGGGAATCTGTAGCAATTTCGCCAGATTTAGCGATTATGCCGTTCTCCGAACGAGGCGCTAACCGCCATTGTTCAGGGCGGTGAACATCTCGCGGTACATCTTGATCCCGGCGGGGCCGACCAGGACCACGAAGATGCCAGGGAAGATGAACAGCACGAGAGGGAAGATCAGCTTCACTGCGGTCTTGGCCGCCTTTTCTTCGGCGATCTGGGCACGACGAACTCGCATTGATTCACTTTGCACGCGCAAGGCCTGAGCAATACTGGATCCAAACTTGTCGGCCTGAATCAGGATCGACGCCAGCGACTTGAGATCATCCACGCCGCTGCGGCTCCCCAGATTCTGTAGTGCCTCAGATCGTGCCACGCCCATCTGCAACTGCATGTTGCAGATCCCAAACTCTTCAGCCACGACACGATACGTTTTCTTCATTTCTTCGGCTACCTTTCGCATCGCCTGATCCAAGGCCAAACCTGCTTCGACGCAGACCACCATCAGGTCGAGGGCATCAGGCAGGGCCAGGAAGATTGCTTCCTTGCGCCTCCTGCCTAGCAGCATCAACAGCACATCTGGCAAGAAGAACATGCCGCAAGCGAAGAACCCCGCGCGCAACATCGATTGCGCGCCAACACCGGCTACGAGAACACCGCCACCGCTGAACACCAAACCGGTAATCAGCGACATGAACTTGATTCCCAAGAACATCGTCGGCGCGCTATCGCTGCGAAAACCGGCGTGCATGAGTTTTGACCGTAGCTTGCCGACTTCCTGCTCGGTTTTTGGTTGCAACGGCTTGGCCAGCGCGGGTGTGGCCTTTTTCAGAGCGCGGGCCATCGCGCCAGTCGTCGAGGTACGTTCTTCCCGCGTGCGACGAAGACTGGGATCTTTGAATTCTTCCAGTCGTTCCTCGGCTCGTGGCTTCTTGGCCGACAATATGTCTAATAGCAGCCATGCGCAGGCAATCACTGCGGCACCGACGGCCAAGGAAATCACGGTTGTGCTCTCAAATATTGCGGACATTCTGGTTAGACCTTGATAGTAATGATCTTCTTAATCACCAGGGCACCGATCAATTGCAGGAAGATCGCACCACCCAACAACTGCTGGCCGACTGGATCCGAAAACAGCACATTCACGTATTCCGAATTTAGCCTGTACATCACAACGAACAGCACTGGCGGCAACGAAAGCAGGACGATGCCGGACAAGCGCCCTTCACCCGTCAAAGCTTGAATCTGCCCATAGATCTTAAAACGCTCGCGAACCAAGTGGCCAATCTTGTCAAGAATCTCCGCCAGGTCGCCACCCGTTTGCCGTTGCAGGACCACGGCAGTCGAGAAGAACCGAAGATCCAAGTTCGGTACACGCTGTGTCATGCCTTCGAGCGCTTCGTCAAGTGGAATACCCAGATTCTGCTGTTCATAACAGCGCGCGAATTCGGTACAAATCGGCTCTGCCATTTCACCGCCAACAAGGTTAAATCCCGACGCCAGACTGTGCCCAGCGCGCAAGGCGCGACTGATCAGTTCCAGAGCATCGGGAAGCTGCGAGGCAAATTTCCCCAGTCGGCGTTTTCGCTTGATAAGTGCGAAGAGAAAGGGCATCACACTACACACAATCACGGCCAGGGGTGCCATTGCAATTGGCAGTGGCGAGAGGACCCAGCCAAATCCGCCAATCGCTCCGGAAGCGATCGTGAGGACTAAGAACTGCGAAGCGGACAACGACATGTCGGCCTGTGATAAGAATCGATTGATGTCGAAGAAATTCTCGATCAACGCGTCCGCGAATCCGCGCGCATCTTCACGAGAATAGGAGAGCAAGTTGGTCTTTTCGGCGGTGATCGCCGAGCCTGACGGCCCGGACGTCAAAACATCCAATCGGTCTTCCATCTCCGTGGACGACTTCTTCGTAAACAACATCCAGACGGCCCCGGCAAGCGCCGCGGCACAGGCAAAGGCACAAGCGATAATGACAATCTGCATGAACATCGGGTTGGTTGAACTCCACGATTCAGGTCACATGCCGGCGGCGGGCGACTAATCTTGCAGCATGACTCGCTCTCGGAAGGCGCTCGACGGAAGAC
>JASLRF010000260.1 GCA_030744095.1 Pirellulaceae bacterium
AGATCAGTTTCTCCGCAGGCAGTGCTGTGCTGTCAGTGCTTCTAGCTTGCGAAAATGCTGCCATGGGCAATGCAAAAATGCTGCCATGGGCAATGCAATGGAAACAAAAAAAGCGACCCCCGCCACAAATAGAGGACGAGGGTCGCGTGCTTTATCCCAAGATCCCGAATCGCCTGCTGCAGCAAATCGATTTTGGCTCAGTCAAACAATGATCTTGATGAGCTTGTCACGCACCGAAGTCGCTACCTGTTTGGTGCAAAGTGACCAGATCGCAGGACCGAATCAGTTTCGAAAGGCTGCAAGCACAGCATTCACGCCAACCGGTTGGAAGGCAAGGATCTATGATCTCTGGGCGACAACTTAAGGAGTTGCAGAGTGCAACGTCCTCATCGAAACATTTGTGGTGGTTCTTGCATAGACGCCCTCCACTTCAGAAGAGATGCAACATTGAACGTTGTACGGTCATCTTAATCGTCTTGTTGGCCCAATGTCAAGTTCTTTTTTTCGTTCGCATTCTTGCCTCTCCACATGCGCGGTAAAGGTAGTTTCGCGTCTCTTCTTGTGGTCGTTTGTCACGACGATTCAGGCAATGACACGTGACACCATTGCGATGGTTCCGATGTTGGTGGTTCCGACGTTGGTGGAATGCTTGACCATTTGCAACCGATGCATCGAACGATAGACCCTAGACAGGTCAGCAGCAATTTGCTGCCCTGTTTGTGCGGGCTGCGTGCGAGCGCAGCCAGCTCGGCCATCACGCCGGTTTCTCTTGAGAGCGCGACAATGAGCTATGTTTTTGTCGGGGCAATGCAGCGCCTGCCCGCTCATTCAAACCATCAAGCAGCGATCCTTTGGGCTGCAAACGTCCGGTCGCGCTCATTGTACGGATTAGACAGTTCATGTGGCACAACTCGTTGATCACGCAATTGGCCGTCTCACCCGTCTGTGGCTATCTGGCGCGCGACGCCGGTGCTGCTGAACCCACGGCGATTTCGGCGCTGGCATTGGCAGCCCAAGGACAGACTGATGCGGCTCGCCAAGCGGCTGACTGGCTCGCTGCGACGCAGGCAACTGACGGCTCCGTCGCGGTTCGACGTGACACCGACGGCCCATGTTGGCCGACGAGCCTGGCGGCGTTGGCTTGGCACACAGTCGATCCGGTTGACTTTGCCGAACAGATTGACTGTGCCGTGACATGGATGTTGTCTATCCGCGGGAAAACACAACCACGGTCGAGTGAGGTCCATCACGACTCTTCGCTGGTCGCATGGCCGTGGGTGGTAGGAACACACTCATGGATCGAACCAACTGCCCTGCACGTTCTGGCGCTGAAAGCTACCGGCTACGGCGACCATCCGCGAGTACGGGAAGCGGTACGATTGCTGGTCGACAGGCAGATTCCCGGTGGTGGTTGCAACTATGGTAATACGGGCATACTGGGGCAGACGCTATGGCCGCACGTTCAGCCGACGGGCTTGGCCCTTTGGGCGCTTGGCGGCGAGACCTTGGGCAGGGGTCGCATCAAAGCCTCCATCGCATGGCTGCGACAGGCACTGTGCGAGCGTACCACTTGTACGTCACTGGCCTGGGGGCTGCTCGGCTTGCAAGCGCACGACTCCCATCACAGCGGCACGATTCCAGACGGAGCCGCAGATTGGATCGAACAGGCTCAAGCGCGGAACTCTGCCGGCCAACGCTCGGCGTACAAGGCCGCCCTCCTGTCGCTGGCTGCCGGCGCGGTCGAGGGAAGAGACTGTTTGACCGCACCGGAAGTTCGTGATACGAGCACAACACGAGGACCCGACCATGCGGTCGAGGAGAACGTTCAATGACACAGCGTACGCCGCATGACAAAGTAGATGTGAACTTGCCGTCCAACTGCCCGAAGCGCACAACATGCGGGCTTGAAGAGAACGCTCGCGTTCGCCGTGCGATGCTCGTGGGTGGTTCGCTGGCCGCGACGGGAGTGATCGGCTATCCGTTGATTAAACGTGTCTCACGGCACCGGGAACTCGTATTCATCGCTCGTCATCAGCGTTACGACGGATCATTAGTGCAGACCATCCGCGATGGTCTGTTGGCATCTGGCGTGTCGGCAAATGATCTGGTGGGAAAGCGCGTTGTGCTGAAGCCGAATCTAGTTGAGCCGACTCGTGCCGTGCCGCACATGACAACACATCCCACGATGATCCTGGCGACGGCCGAAGTCTTTCGTGGCTTTGGTGCACATGTCGTCGTGGGCGAAGCGCCTGGACACGTGCGCGATACTGAAATGGCACTGGCTGAATCGGGGTTGCAAGAGGCACTTGATTCAACCGGATTGGAATTCTCCGATCTGAACTACGAAGAGGTGAAGTGGGTCAAGAACCGCGGTCGTGCGAGCCGGCTGGGAGGATTCCATTTCCCTCAGTCGATCGTCGAAGCAGATCTGATCGTCTCGATGCCGAAGATGAAGACCCATCATTGGGTGGGTGTGACAGCTGCGATGAAGAACCTGTACGGTACGCTCCCAGGAATCAAGTACGGTTGGCCAAAGAACGTCTTGCACCATGCGGGCATCCCGGAAACCGTTTTTGATATCAATGCCTCGCTGCCCAAGGTGATCACGGTCGTAGACGGAATTCAATGCATGGAAGGTGATGGCCCGATCATGGGTAGTCCGAAACAGATGGGGTTGGTACTGGTCGGTACAAACGCGGCCGCCGTCGATGCAACCGTTTGCCGCTTGATGAGGCTCAACCCAGCCCGTGTCGGCTACCTGCAATTAGCTGCTGACCGATTGGGGCCCATCGACAGCCAGTTGATCGATCAAACTGGCGAACACTGGGAACCGCTTGCTCAGACGTTCGAGATCCTGGACAAGCCACACTTGCAGCCACTACGCGATGGTGTGTTGATGTCTTGAGCCTCGTTCCATCAGATCCTCAACAACCTCAACTAAAAAAAGACCCTCCAGCACTACGCTCGAAGGTCTTTGATCGTACTGTGTTCAGACGAATGACGTTTTACGCGCAAGTTTCCTTGACGGTCTTGATGATCGCCGACGCAACCTTGTACGGATCCGCGTTGGAGGCGGGCCGACGGTCTTCGAGGCGCCCTATCCAGCCATCCTCAATGGTCGTGTGGGGGATCCGAATCGACGCACCCCGATCGAGCGCACCGTAGCTGAATTTGTCAATCGCCTGCGTTTCGTGTTCACCAGTCAGACGCTGCTCATTGTGTGCGCCATAGACATCGATGTGCCGCGGAATCTGGCCACCGAAAGCATTACAGATCTTCGTGAACACCCCTTCGTCGCCTGATTCACGCATGATCCCGTTGGAGAAATTCGCGTGCATTCCCGAACCGTTCCAGTCCAACGCTCCAAACGGTTTCGGATGCCACTCGATCGCGTAGCCGTAACTTTCACCGGCACGCTCCAACAGATAGCGAGCCACCCAGGTCTCGTCACCGGCTCGCTTGGCGCTCTTGGCAAATACCTGGAACTCCCATTGGCCCGCCGCGACTTCGGCGTTGATGCCTTCAACGTTGATGCCGGCAGCAAGGCACGCATCGAGGTGTTCGTCGACGCAGGCGCGACCGTGCGCATTCTTGGCGCCGACCGAGCAATAATAAGGACCTTGGGGAGCCGGGAATCCTGCTGGCGGAAAGCCGGGCGGCAAGTTCGTGGTGGTGTTCCAAAGGAAGTATTCTTGTTCAAAACCAAACCAGAAGTCGTCGTCGTCGTCGTCAATCGTGGCTCGACCGTTCGATTCGTGTGGAGTCCCATCTGGGTTGAGAACTTCCGTCATCACCAGGAAAGCGTCCTTACGGCACGGGTCAGGGTAGATTGCGACGGGCTTCAACAGGCAATCCGAACTACCACCGGCGGCTTGCTCTGTCGAGCTGCCGTCAAAATTCCACACCGGACAATCTTCCAGCGTGCCGCCGAAGTTCTTTCGGACTTTTGTTTTCGATCGAAGGCTCTGGGTTGGTTTGTAACCGTCGAGCCAGATGTACTCTAACTTGGCAACCATCTTGCAATTGACTCCTAATCAAAATCCAAAACTGAAGGTTTCTACCAACGACCGCAATCTGTGGCGTCCATTCCGGAAAAGACGTCCCTGTGGGAGAAGTCGTGCCTGAGCGGCACGAAAACCCGAGATCTAGCCTCGGAACGCCTTCGCCGAAGCTATCCGCCCCTCGTCAAGGGGGCTGCGATCGGTACGCCTGCCTGGGCTTACGCCTGAGGTTGCAACGGTCGTGCCAATCGCCAACTTTAGAAGGAATATGTTAGGAGATTGATAGCCGAATGCAAGCGGGCGGGGCTTTTCCCGTCAGACTGCTGTGCTTACGCGTCGTGTGCCGGGAACTGACGTCCGACCGAGCGTTGGACCTGCCTTCAACTTAGGCACCAGGTGATGGATCCACAGGCAAAATGTGCGACAAAATGGATGCAAATCGGAAGCGATCCCTGACTCGCCCTTATCTCCGATCCGCCAACATCGCTTCCTCGCGAAACTGGCGGATGTCTCGGATCATCTCCAGCACGTTTTGGTACCGATCGCCGGGTTTCTTTCGCATTGCACGTGCACAAACTGCATCCAGTTCCTCGGGCACTTTGAGGTGTTGGGATACCTGGCTGGGTGGGGGTGGTGTGTAATGCAAGATGTTGTCGAACGTCTGTTTGATGGTCTCGCCTTTGAACGGTTCTTGCAGCGCCAGCAGTTCGTACAGGACTACGCCCAGGCTGAAGATATCCGTGCGCTCATCGACTGGCACGTCCTGAACCTGTTCAGGTGACATGTAGAGCGGCGTGCCGGGCCGTCTGCCAGCGTTGGTGAGCCGTTCTTGCAAGCTGCTCTTGAACAGATCGTCGACGCCAACTTCGTTCGGCATTCCCCAGACTTTCGCGACTCCCCAGTCCATCAAATAGACCTCGCCGAAGAACCCGACCAGGATGTTCTCCGGCTTGACATCGCGGTGAATCACGCCCGACGTATGAGCGTATGTAAGCGCGTTGCTCGCCTGGACCAAGACCTCAAGCAGTCGGTCAAGAGAGTATCGATTCCTGGTCGGCTCGTCGCCTTGTGCGATCCGACACAAGATATTGAACAGGTTTTCGCCCTCGATCTTCTTCATGGCGAAGTAAATGTTCCCATCATCGTCCTTGCCAATCTCGTAAACCGGGACGGTGTTGGGGTGTGCCAATTGTGCCGTGATGCGCGCTTCGCGCAACAGGCGTCGTCGTTGTACCGCATCCACTTTACGATCGGATAACAGCTTCTTGATGGCGACGGTCCGTCCCAAATTGCCATCCTTGCAGGACAGGAGAACGCCGCCGCCTCCCCCAGCCATCTCTTTGAAGTTGCTGTACTTCTCAAAATCGTTGGTAAACCAATCGGGGAGCCCGGTATCGGTCGTGGAAAGGTAGATACCCGGGTAAGGGACTTCTTTCTGATCCGTCATGACGCATTTCTCTGGTGCTTCATCGCAAAACCCCCAATGTAGCGGCTTGCTTTCGCATTGGCAGTCGATGGACTACAACCTGCGCGAGCCACATAGTTTCACAAATCGCGCGATTTCGCGCAAAGAAACCTTATTTGCACACTCAGGCAACTCCCAGCAATAAATGTACCGTCAGGTTTTCTGCGGCTGAATGCGGACGGCGTATTTGGAGATCGTGGTGTCTCGCTCAAGTCGATTGGTAATGGTCTGAAACGCCTTCTTGGCGACGCGGACGCCTTTGTCAT
>JASLRF010000261.1 GCA_030744095.1 Pirellulaceae bacterium
TCGCTGTGCATTAAACCGTTGGTAATCCGTTGGTGAAAACGGGCAACGCGTTGCTTATTGATTGCGCGATTTGAAGGGAGTTCCATCTTTTCGACAGGTTGCCCGGTTTCTCGTTCGAGCCGTTTTAGCATCCGCTGTTCGCGCGGGTGCACAAACAGGATCGCCTCGCCACTCCGACCAGCTCGTCCAGTCCGACCGATCCGATGTACGTACGATTCGCTATCGTGGGGCAAGTCGTAGTTAATGACGTGGCTGATGCGCCGTACGTCCAATCCACGGGCGGCGACATCTGTGGCTACGATGACGTCGATCTTTCCGTCGCGTAGCTGTTCGATGGTCCGTTCGCGTCTTCTCTGCGGAATATCACCATTAAGTGCGGCGGTCCTATGGCCGTTGGCCGCAAGGTATTCCGCCAACGGCTCTGTGCTGCTCTTCATCTTCACGAAGACTAACACGCCATCGGTCGGCTCGCCTTCCAAGATCCGGCTCAGGGCCATCTGTTTCTGGTGTGGTACTGCAATAACGTAGCGTTGACGAACCGTGTCGGCCGTGGCAACCCGTTGCCCAATAGTGACCGTCGCCGGGTCGTTCAGATGCGTCTTGGCGATCTTGCGGATCGGTGCCGGCATGGTGGCGGAAAACAGGGCGGTCTGTCGACTGTCAGGCGACTGCGAAAGCACCCATTCGACATCCTCGGCAAACCCCATCCGCAACATTTCGTCTGCTTCGTCAAGCACTAGCCCGCGAAGGTTGTCCAAATTGAGCGTGCCGCGCCGCATGTGATCCATGACCCGCCCTGGCGTGGCGACGATGACGTGGACGCCGCGCTCCAGCTGACGGAATTGAATCGTGTAATCCTGGCCGCCGTAGATCGGCATGACGCGCAGGCCTTTCATCTGCGACGCGTATTTCTCGAATGCTTCGGCAACCTGGATCGCCAGTTCCCGCGTCGGAGTCAGGACCAGAATCTGAGGCTTCTTCTGTTTGAGATCGACAAGCTCCAACATCGGTAGCGCAAAAGCGGCCGTCTTGCCGGTGCCGGTCTGTGCCTGCCCGATCACGTCGCGACCTTCCAATAGCAGCGGTATAGTCTGGGCTTGAATCGGAGTGGGCTGCGAGTATCCGGCTCGCAGGACGGACTGCAACAGCGGTTCAATGAGATTCAGTTGCGTGAAGTCAGGCTCTGAATTAGCTGCACTGTCGTCATTGATCGGATCGTCGTAACCGGCACGCGGTTCCAAATAGACTTCCTCTGGTTCGACGTGGCTCGCGATCACAACAGGAGTTGAGGGTACTGAGTCGGCTGCTTGGCGCGCCGCGACGGGTGGCTCGGCGACAAACTCCTCCGCAACGGGCGCCACGGCGGCCGGGCCGTTGGAAGGTCTAACTTCGTCGGGTACAGCGACTTCCGCCAGAATCACGTCATCGGCCAGCGCGTCAGCGATGGCAACCTGTGCGGCTTCGGCGTTTTCCGGCGTCAATTCAGCGGAGTCGGCGCGGGGATTCAGATCGTCGGTAGAATCAGACATGCAGATTTCCTGAGCATTTCAATAAAAGGGGACACGGACGAACATCTGGGCAAGTCTCGCAAGACGTTGCCGGGCAGCAGCGATCACCGCCGCCTGCCTGGAATGATCGAACGCGTCACGAACTGCTCGAGGCCGATGGGTGGTTAGGTGGGACCCAAAGGAGTAAAGCCGGCCGGAATTGGCTCAATCACCACCACCAGATTATCGCAAGGGCGGCGAGTCTGCGAGGCCAAATCGCCGGATTCCACTGCTTTCTTTTCGCCACCTTGGCCAGAGACCATTCAGTTCAACAGCTTGTCCATCAAAAACTCGGCCGCTGTACTGTATTTGTCCGACTTTGAGACATCCTTGATCAGTAAATGGCATTCGTGGCCCACGCTGTCTGCTTTCTGTTTCATCTTGACTCCGTAAACGGGGTAGTGGATCCCGTGCCCGGCATTTTTTGACGGCAATGTCATGTCGTTTCCGTATGTCATCAACAGTGGAGGGTCACTTCCGTCGAGGTGATTGTAGGGCGAAAACTCCACATAGTGTGCCTTATGGCGCTTGTAGTTCTTCAAGGCTTCTTCAATCGTCGTTTCGCCGACGGCCATGTTGATCATCCGATGCTTGAGCACATTGGGACCCAGCCATGGTTCGATCACCTTGGGATCAATCGACGTTTGTCCACCGCCAACCGCGGCTGCGGTGACACGTGTGGAATACTGAGCAACGGGGTCGCTGGAATCGGGGTTCGCCAAATCATCATGAAGTAGAATCCACATCGAAGTACAAGCCCCGGCGCTCCCGCCCGTCAGCCCAATCCGATTTGGGTCGATGTTCCAATCGCTGGCTTTCGAGCGAATAAACTGGATCGCGCGTGCGGCGTCGTGGACAGGTGCGGGCAGAGCCGCCTTTCCAGTCAAGCGATAATTGATCGCCGCGTAGGAAATCCCTTTATCCAGAAACGGCCGAAACCTCGCCTCCGCCTGTTTCTTGTCTCCACCAATCCAGCCGCCACCATGGATGTAGACAAGCAGTGGCCGAGGACCATCGCCGTTGGCTGCCCAGAAATCCAGGACGTTCATCTCATCTGGACCATAAGAGACGTTGCTCATGGTTGGCTTCCTTTCCTGCAGCTCTTGGCTGCCGGCAGTCCCAACGCACGCAAACCCGATCAAAGGCAGCAGAACAAACAGTGGCGTGGTGGCGAGCTTCATCGTCTTCTCCGTACAAATAAAATGATTGGGCTGGATTCGTTGGGTGGGGTTCGTTAGCAGCCTGTTGATTGTCGCTCCATGTTGCCGGCCTACGCGGAAATCAACAGGCTGGTAAGCAGTGTTCGACCTTCTATAGTCGTCTTTCGCTCCGCGAAAGCACGTTCCTTTCGCGGAGCGAAAGGCGCCTATCGGACAGTAAGTCCTCGAACGATGCGAAGCTGAGCGTCGATCGGCCGCAGGGA
>JASLRF010000262.1 GCA_030744095.1 Pirellulaceae bacterium
CGAGCCCCGCCTGTTTGGCGACCGTCTCGATGGTGACACCCCAATCCGCACGCTTTTGCAGGATCGCAGCCGCCACCGCGTTGTGATTGCGTGACTGCACGGCATAACCGGAAGGCTGTGCGCCATCGAGCAATTGGTCGATCAGGATGCGCGTTCCGCTGCCTTGATTTCGATTGATCATCAGGCAGTCGGTATCGACGCTGACTTGACGAATTGCCTCCGCGGCCGAGCGATCCGCGAATCGCGCGTCGCCTGGTCGAAAGACAACTCCCTGCATCCGTCCATAACCAGCGATCAACTCCATTGAGCCATCGATAAACGGTCGATTGTATGTTTGGGTCTTCGGGTCCAGCAGATGAACACCGGCGAGATCGCATTCGCCACGACGCGATGCTTCCAAACCGGCAGTCGAACCGACGGCCAGAAACTTGGTTTGGAACCCCGCGTCCTGCAGTTCGCCCAGCAGGAAATCTAGTCCCACACAGTGGCTGCCGATCACCACCAAATCGGCGACGCGCACATCGCGGCCCAGTAATGTGACATCGACGACCGTGCCAGCCTCCACGATTTCGTCATGGCGATCGATGGTTACAAAGCCATCGGCTCGACTGAACGTCGTGACCGAACCCGAGCCCTTTCCCATGGGATAGGCGGCCAGATTGTCTTGGTCGATTTCAACCAGTCCAACCAGCAGGTATTCGGTTCGCCCGATTTCCGAGTTTACTTTTACCGCCAATCGCGCCGGCTTGGTGTCCCGTCGTTCGGACGGAAGACCGGCCAGGCGGCGAATGACCGGCGCGACGAATTCGTGAAATGTAAAAATCGCCGATGTTGGAAACCCTGGCAGGATTACGACGGGCTTGCCTTGCGTGACGGCCAGGCAGATCGGTTTGCCTGGTTTGAGCGCCACGCCATGTGCCACAATTCCCGGGTCCCCGAATTCACGCACGACTTTGTAGGATAAGTCCCCGGCTCCTTTGCTTGTGCCGCCGGACAGCAGCACGATATCGCATTCGGCCAAAGCGCGATCGACAATGGCTCGCAACTGTTCCAGATCGTCACGCACGATTCCCAACTCCATCGGTTCACCGCCCGCTTCGCACACGGCGTCGGCTACGATCCGAGCATTGGAATCATAGATCAGGCCAGGCTCCATCGGCTGCCCGGGCGCAATGATCTCGTCTCCCGTCGAGACAACGCCGACGCGGGGCCGCCTGGAAACGTCGACTTCCGTGATTCCCAGCGCCGCCAGCACTCCCGTCTCACGACTGGTTAACACGGTGCCGCGGCGCAACACTGTTTCGCCCGCCGAAATATCGGTGCCGGCAAAGGCGACACCAAATCCGGCGTGAGCGGCGCGGCGGACCTGGATATCGTCCTGTTCGGTGTCAGTGTGCTCCACCATGACGATCGCGTCGGCGCCGCGTGGTAGCATACCGCCGGTGGCAATTGCGACGGCGGTGCCGGACTGCACGACACTCTCGGGAACGACCGCCGTTGCAATGACCTCTTCCAACAGTCGAAGGCGGCAAGGCGATTCCTCGTTTGCCCCTTGCGTGTCACTGGCGCGGACCGCGAAGCCATCGAAGTTCGACCGGTCAAATGACGGAACATCGATCTTCGCCAGGACGTCGCGCGCCATCACGCGACCCAGCCCGCACTCCAAGCTGACGGTTTCAATCCCGATAGGTGCCAGTTGCAAGGCCGCGTGAAAACGCCGCTCTGCTTCGTCTCGATCAATTACATCGAGAAATTGTTCCTGGCGTGTCATTCAGATATCTCAACCAAGTAATTTGACTTTCGTAAACCACCACCTCTGCTGGTGCTTATCCATCCGGCTCCGCCGTTTCACAGTGATTGGAATGGTGCTTATCTTATTGCAACCAATTGGTTGTAAGTTTCACGACTCTGTCACCTCTCCCGCTTGCGGGAGAGGTCGCGGTTTCAACCGCGGGAGAGGGTCATGCGCATTTGCAATGTGGGTCAGCGCCGCAAGAAACCCTCTCCCGGCCGCTATTGCGTCCGACCTCTCCCGCAAGCGGGAGAGGTGCGTGTTTCTGTTGTCGGCCCCTTTCAGGGGCCTTCCTCATACTACCGGCTCTGCCGGTAGTCGTTAACTCACAGCCTCTCCGCTTCGGAAAACTAGAAAAGGTCATACAAGTGAACGGTCACCACGGCTCGGTCGGGATATCCTTCGCAATCATCTTCGACGACCACAAAGCCATCGGCGCGGGTGGTAGAACTGAGCACCGAAGCACCGCTAATTGCCAACGGTTCCGCCTGGCCATCAATCAGCTTCACACGTGCGTAGTCCAGGCGACCAACCGTCGACACCAATTTGCGTCGGAGCGGAAATTGGGACTGCCGGTAGGGCCACTCGGCCGCGTTACCAGCGAAGACACGAATTGCACGACCGGCAAAGAAGTCGTAAGCGCACAAACACGAGACCGGATTCCCTGGCAGCAAGAACACCAAACGTTCATCCAGCGTTCCCATGCCGGTCGGGCTACTCGGTCTCATGGCGATGCCGTGAATTGCCAGGTTGCCCTGTTGACCCAGCAGCACGGGAGCATGATCTTCCTTGCCGACGCTCGAGCCACCAGAAACCAGTACGATGTCCGCATCGTCTCGCATGGCTTCCAAAATGGACTCGGGATCGTCTGCGATGATGCCGGGATTGATGGGAAGGCCACCATCGCGCACGATCAGCGCCGCCAGCATGGGGCTATTGGCGTCGACGATCTGAAAGTCGCGCGGCACCGAACCTGGTGGCAGCAGTTCATTTCCTGTAACTACGATCCGCACGCGTGGCTGACGAACGACATCGGCCACGGTGATGCCGATGGACGAGAGCACTCCGATATCTTGTGGCCGAAGACGACGACCGGATTGCAGCAGCGTGCTCCCGCGCGGGATATCCTCGCCGATCCTCCCCACGTTCTTTCCCGGTGGCACTGCATCTTGGGCGAAAATCCGTTCACCTTCTGCTGGCACTTTCTCGACGGCCACTTTTTCGACGGGCAGCACTGCATCGGCACCTGCCGGCAGCGCGGCGCCGGTCATGATCCGAACGGCCTGGCCGGGTCTGACGCCGACCTGCGGCGGCTGGCCGGGCAGCACTTCACCAACAACCTGAAGAGCCAGTCGATTGTAGGAACTTGCGCCCAGCGTGTCGTTCGCCACGACGGCATAACCGTCCATCATGGAACGAGCAAACGCGGGCACATCGACCTGACTGACGATGTCGCGGGCCAGCACGCGCCCTGCCAGTTCGGCCAACGGAACCGATTCCGGGGGCAACGCCTGCAAGTGGTCGTCCAGCCACACCAGTGTGTTGGCGACGGTTGTGCGGCGAGCAAAACCGCGCATCCGGACGTCGGAGATTGGATTTGATGTCGAGCGATCGGCAGTCATGGTACATACAGTCAGAACGGGGCCACACAACAACCGTTGCTGATGCACCGGTCCCTAGATGATATCCAGGCGGCCCACGCGCGGGCAATTGGGCATCACTGGGATTCCGTTGCCTGCCCACTGCCCGTCGCGGCAGGTGCGGTAATGCGGACTTTGTGTCGTGGTCGGCAAACGGTATCGCGTGAGTTATCATGGACGCATTACCCCCTTTCGCAACGACGGCTCAGTGTTTCTCGCCGATGGACATTCCCGAACTCGTTCAATATCTGGATACGCCCGAACAAGCCACGTCATGGCTGAGATCATTGGGTTTGGAAGACACTGAGCGCGGCCATCACAACCTGGTGGCCATGGCCGATACGGGAATGACGCTCGACCTGTTGGGCGTGGTGTGTGAGCAGCTAGAGGCCCACTTGTCACGATTGAGTGACCCGGACATGGCGCTCAACAACCTGGATCGCTACGTCGCGGCTTCGCGCAATCCGCTCGCCCTGGGTTCGCTGTTCGACCGCGACAGGGAGTCTCTTCCGGCGCTACTGCAGATCTTCTCAAGCAGCCAGCACTTGAGCGATTCGCTGATTTCCGACCCAGAGAGTTTTGATCTGTTGCGTCTGACCGACGGTCATCCAGTGGCCCGTGAGATTCTGATCGGCGAAATCTGCAGCGAGGTCGGTTCTTTGAGGGACACCGCGGCGATCATGAAGGCGCTGCGTCGGTACAAGCAGCGCGAGACGTTGCGCATCGCATATGGTGACCTGATTCGCAGGCAAAATGTCGAGGTGGTAACGCGACAGATCTCGTACCTCGCGGATGCGACGTGCGAGGCAGCGTGGCAGAGCGCTCGCAAAACACTCGAAGCTCAGCGCGGCGCACCACAGTGTTCTGATGGACAACGTGCTCGGTGCGTGGTGCTGGCGTTGGGCAAGCTGGGTGGCGTCGAGCTGAATTATTCGAGCGACATCGACCTTGTTATCCTCTACGAAGGCGACGGCAAGACCGAAGGTGATCGGCCCATCTCGAACCAAGAGTTCTTTAATCGACTGGCACGTCGTTTCGTCAAACTGCTGGCCGAACAAACTGAACACGGCGTCACTTATCGCGTGGATCTACGTCTGCGTCCCAATGGCCAGCAGAGCCCGATCGTCCAAGAATCAGAGAGTATGCTGCGCTACTACGACATGAAGGGGCGTACCTGGGAACGACAGGCGTACGTCAAAGCGCGACCGGTGGCCGGCGATCTGGAATTGGGGCAAGAGTTTCTGGACCAACTGAAACCGTGGATCTACCGTCGCTTTCTCAACACCGCGGATATTACCGGAATCAAGGCACTCAAACGCCGCATCGAACAGCGATCGACGCGCGACGGTGACGACGAACGAAATGTCAAAACGGGCCAAGGTGGTATCCGTGATATTGAATTTGTGATTCAGTTCCTTCAGCTGCTCAACGGCGGTGACCTGCCCAAGATACGCACCGGCAACACGATGGAAGCCATCGCAGCGCTGGAACAAGCCGGTTGTTTGACGTGGCAAGAACGTTCAATTTTGGAAGAGAACTACACTTTCTTGCGGAAACTCGAACACCGTTTGCAGATCATGTTCGATTTGCAAACGCATCGGCTTCCCGAGGATGCCCGAGAATTGCGGCGTGTTGCCATTCGAATGGGTTGCGCAGACACGGACTCGGGGACGGCGCTCGGGCAATTTCGGGCCGAATTGAAAACCAAGACCGAATTCAATCGCAAGATACTGGATCACCTGTTGCACGACGCTTTCGGCGATCAAGAGCAATTGGAACCAGAGTCCGATCTGGTGCTCGACCCAGACCCCACGGACGAAACGATCGCCGGTGTGCTAGGCCGCCATGGTTTTCGCGA
>JASLRF010000263.1 GCA_030744095.1 Pirellulaceae bacterium
TGCCGTGATCCATGACCCTTCCGCAATTCGCAGCTCGATCGTCGAAGAGATACTTTTGGCACTCTTGAACTTCATCGCCTTGGCCACCTCGCCGTTGACGACAATCTCCAAGGATGCCAGCGGTTGGTCGAAGTGTGCTTCCACGTGTACCTTGATCGTACCGCCCTCCTTCGGCAGCTGGATCGTATCACCAGGCCCTCCACCGGATTCCGTTCGCAGCATCAGCATCGGACCGTTGGTGACAAAGTTCCTTCCTGCCTTCCATGCTTTGTAGAATTCGTCGAGCGAATCTCCCGGCGCACTGCGCACATAGGCACGGTTGTAACCGACCGGAGCCTGCTTGACCCCCGTCGCCGACCCGCTGCCTGCGGCCAATCGCAGGCCGCAATTGAGTAATCGATAATAAGTGTCCGTGTTCATTTTCAGCATACCGATGTCGGTATCCGCATAGACGGGGAAGTTTTGGACTTCGAGCAGATTCGAGTATCGGCTGCGCGGTTGGAAGCGATGCAGTGCGAAGTTGTTGTTGCAGACATTGACGGTGTGCACGCATCCCAATAACGCATCGAGAAGCACTTCGCGCGACCAACCGCCCTGGTAGTGGACGATCGCACCAGCGGCGGCAGCGTGCCGCAGATAGTCAAGATTCGGTCTGTTAGGCTCCGCCTCCAGCGGCAACGGTGCCGGGAGGTTCTGGATGTAAGCTGCGCCCCAGGCGTATTCGAGTTCAGCATCGTAGATGCTTGTCGGCACCTTGTGGCCAGCGAACTCAAGCAACCGAACTCGACCTTCACCTTTGGGAACCGGCCGGCGTTCGTCTGGTCCTCGCCACCACGTCAGCGACGTGCCGAAATCGAGCCCCTCTGACACAAGCATCGGAGCAAGTTGAACGGAGTCGACATGTAAGTGGTTCTCGCCGCACAGGTAGCCTCGCTGACGCATATCAATCCACCGCCGCAACTGATACGTCTTAGACGCGCTGCCGGAGCTGATGCGGAGATGTTCCTTGATTCGCACATATTCCGGCCCGCGTTCAATGCGAACCATCGCATCACCATTGGGTACATTCACACGGCATCGACCCGACGACATGAACCAACGATCCTGCCCGGTCTGCAGCGTAACGGCGTCGTCAGGAACGGCACAACGACCGTCGCTTCCGCGCACCAGGATCCGGCATGGCAATGGCGCGCCAGACTCATCCAATGTGGTCAACACGAACGTGTCGGCGTGTGCCGTTTTGCAATACAACCCCGCAAAAAACAACCCCGCAAAAAACAACAATCTGTAGATCAACAGCTTAACGGCTAAACATCCGCAATCTCGCATTATCTCGATCCTCACAACAAAGGGGCGCTTGGCAACTCGCTGCCGCCACTGACAATATCCTACCACGCCAGTTGTTAATCGGGCGGTTCTTATGCGAGTTCGCGAATCAGTTCTTCGTCCGGCAATACAGGAACAGGTTGGCCTTCCAGCGTAGTGATGTGGTTCTCCGACACGACCATTATTCCGTCAAGATTAGCAGGCTCGTCCAAGTGAGCGCAACTGCCGCCGCGAAGGCAATCACCACGGCGAGTTTGAAATACATCGCCTTCGATAGTCGCCACACGAGCGCGCCGAGGGTTCCATAGAAGATGACTGGTAACAGCGGCAGATCAAACCAGATTGGAACGGCGAGCGCAACGGGGATTGCCGTGATCCAGATCATCAGCTCGCGCAACGAAATGCGACACCCTTGTCGCCATAACAGATCGTCGTGGTCAAGAGAGTCTTTGTGTTCTGCCATCATGGCAAGATCCCGTTTGGTTTGGCCGAGAAGCGGACGATTCCCTTCCTGCCGGAAGGCCCGGTCAAGCAACATTATGTCACACCAGGCCTTTGCGTGACATTCAAACAGCCGGTTGGTGGCGAGCACAACGGGAATTGACGTGACTGGATGCAATCGTCACCCGTGGCGGTTAGAATCTGGTCATTCAATTTTGCTATTTCAGACCCACCTTCTCGACCTTCATGCCGGAGAATCACGCGATGAAACGAATTCTGTTGTCTGTCTGTTTGTTGTCGTTGGTCTGCGCCGTGTCCGCGCGTGCGGACGTACGTTTGCCCAAAGTGCTTGGCGATCACATGGTGATCCAGCAGAATCAGCCGGCCACAATTTGGGGTTGGGCCGAAGCGGGCGAAAAAGTGGTTGTCGAAATGGGCGAAAGCCGTGGTGAAACGAAAGCCAACGCCGACGGTAAGTGGTCGCTAAAGATCGACCCGCCCGCGGCCGGTGGACCGTACGAAGTTCACGTCGTAGGCACCAATACGATCAAACTGACCGATGTGCTGGTCGGCGAAGTCTGGATTTGCTCGGGACAATCCAACATGCAATGGTCGGTCAATCGGGCGCTCAATCCGGCAGAGGAAATCGCCGCCGCCAAGTACCCCAACATTCGCCTGTTCACCGTGGCCCGTATTCCGGCGGAAGAGGCGCTGGAAGATTGTGTTGGCAAGGGACAAGCTGGCTGGACCGATTGCAATCCGGGGACCATCGCCGGCTTTTCTGCGGTCGGCTATTTCTTCGGTCGCAAGTTGCACCAGGATTTGGATGTCCCCGTCGGCCTTGTCAACACATCATGGGGCGGCACGATCTGCGAGGCCTGGACGAGTAAGCCGACCCTGGAGTCGGACGAAGATTTTGCGCCGATCCTCCAACGGGCTGCCACTTTCAAACCAGGCAATCCGAATCAAGGGTCAGCGTTGTACAACGGGATGATCAACCCAATCGTGCCGTTGTCGATGCGCGGCGCCATCTGGTATCAGGGCGAATCCAACGTGGCTCGGGCGCAGCAATACGCCAAGCTCTTTCCGGCCATGATTACGGATTGGCGGAAGAGCTGGAATCAAGGCGACTTTCCGTTCTTGTTCGTGCAGCTGGCCCCTTTCCGCTACAAGGGCAAAGACCCCAAGGAATGTGCTGAACTGTGGGAAGCCCAGTTGAAGACGCTATCGCTGCCGCAGACCGGCATGGCCGTGACGACGGACATTGGCAACATCACCAATATCCATCCGAAAAACAAACAAGAAGTTGGCCGACGGCTCGCCTTGTGGGCGCTCGCATTGGCACACGACAAAAAGCTCGTCCATTCCGGGCCGTTGTATGAAGGCCTCAAAGTCGAAGGCAACAAGATTCGTGTGTCCTTTAATCATGTCGGCGGTGGTTTGGAGGCCAGAGGCGATGAAGGCCTGACACATTTTGAGATCGCAGGTGCCGACGAGAAGTTCGTGGCTGCCACGGCGACGATCGACGGCGGTGCCGTTGTCGTGCAGAGCGACAAAGTAGCCAAACCCGTCGCCGTCCGGTTCGCCTGGTCTGACACCGCCGAGCCGAACTTGTTCAATGCTGAAGGGCTGCCCGCGTCGCCTTTCCGATCTGACGATTTTAAAATGGTCACGGCCGATCTTCGCTGAAATCAGAGACGTGAGAATTGATCGTGGGCCGATCCGGCGTCCGTTGGGTCGGCCCTCTTCTTTAACAGGAGTCGTCTGGCAATGAACCAACCCGCTGACCGTGCACGCACGGAATATCGTTACGAAAAACTCACCTGGCCTGAAATCAACGACGCGATCGATTTGGAGCAGGTTTGCATCCTGCCCTGCGGTGCCGTTGAGCAGCATGGACCGCATCTGCCGCTGGATGTCGATTTGGTCTGCCCGAGCGGGATTGCGCGGGGAGCAGGCGAACAGATTCCGGAGAAGATGTTGGTCCTGCCGATCGTAGCATACGGCTACACGGGACACGTGATGGATTTTCCAGGCACGATCAATAGCCATTACGAGCACTTTATCCATCATGTCTTGGACATCACGAAGTCGCTCGCCTACCACGGATTCAAGAAGATCGTGCTGTTGAACGGGCACGGATCCAATATGCCGAATCTGGATTTGGTCGCGCGCCGCGCTAATCTGGAAACGGACGCCGAGTGCGTTTGCTGCGCGTGGTGGAATCTGTTGACCGTTGACAAGGAGTTCTTGCCCAGCTGGCGTGAAAGCAAGTTTCCAGGAGGGTGTGCCCACGCGGGAGAATTGGAAACGTCGCTGTATATGTACCTCGATGGAGACCATGTCCGCAACGACCGGATCAAAAGCGGCGTGATTAGCTTCAATGAAGAGGAGAGTCCGTTTCAGTGGATCGATCTGTTCGGCGCCGGGCCGGCGTCCGTCATCTCGTGGACCAGTAGTTACAGCGAAACCGGTGTGCTCGGCGATGCGGAATTGGCCAACCCGGAGAAAGGGAGGCAAGCTTACCAAGAGGCGGTTCGCCAGTTGATTCGATTCGTCACATGGTTCAAGGACCGGACCAAGGACCAACGGCACGACCATCATCAGAAACCACCGACGATGCCAATACCGTGGGGACAGAGAGGCGAACGTTGAACATCGAACATTCAACATTCAAGACTTGACGTTTAACATTTAACGTTCGGCGGTGGGCGTTCGATCTCCAATCTTCGATGTTCGCTAGCTGGTCAGTAGCCGGGCCAGCGTGGCGCCAAGCCAAACGGCCAACAAGCCGGCGAACAGATTCGCCGTCACGTTGCCGGCAGCGGCGCCCCACATTCCTTCTTGCAGTCGCCGAAACGTATCCCAGCCGAAGGCTGAGAACGTGGTCAGGCCACCCAAAAAACCGACCCCGATCACTTCGCGAGTCTCTTTGGAAATGGCCGTTGATTCGATATGGAATTGGGCCACAAATCCCAACAGACAGCAGCCAATCACGTTGACCAGCAGCGTGCCAATTGGAAAGGCATCGCCAAACCAGATCAACATCCACTTGCTAACCAGATAGCGAGACACAGCGCCCAAGGCACCACAGCAGCCGATCA
This sequence comes from Pirellulaceae bacterium, assembly GCA_030744095.1. Next base: position 4,872 of record JASLRF010000263.1, read on the forward strand.
AGAGAAGATGGGTCATGAGGGTACCGTACCGATCCTGCTGTTCGGGGCAATCCTGCCAGTCGCTAACAAAGTTGAGGGAATGGTATTAAATCGCGTAATCAGCGCGATTTACGACGATCATCCCGCTTGAAAACAGCGATGTATTGGCATAGAGTGAACTGTCTCCGGTCATGGCGAGTTCCGCCAGGCCTTTCTCAAAAAGATGAGTTTTTCAGGAGTTTTCGCCGTGTCCACAGCCAATCAGTCGACCGACGTCCAGTTGATGAGCGGCGCTGATATTCTCGTTAAGTCGTTGGTAGACCACAACGTCGAGATCATATTTGCTTACCCGGGCGGAGCCAGCATGCCGCTCCATCAGGCGTTGACCCGTTTTAAAGACAAGATCCGCACGATCCTGCCACGGCATGAGCAGGGGGGTGGATTTGCCGCGCAGGGCTACTCGCGTTCAACGGGAAAAGTGGGTGTTTGCATGGCCACCAGCGGACCAGGTGCCACAAACCTGGTCACTGCCATCGCCGACGCCAAATTGGACAGCGTTCCGCTGGTCGCCATCAGCGCTCAAGTGCCTCGTGTCGTAATCGGTTCGGATGCGTTCCAAGAGACGCCGATTGTCGAGGTCTGTCGCGGGATCACCAAACACCACTACCTGGTGACGGATGTCGAGGATGTGCCGCGAGTGATGAAAGAGGCGTTTCATATCGCCACGACCGGCCGACCCGGCCCAGTGTTGGTCGATGTGCCAAAGGACGTCCAGAATGACCAGGCGGTGCCGAATTGGGACGCGGCGATGGAATTGCCGGGCTATAGCATTCGCCCGCGCCAGGCCCGTACGGAACAGATCAAACAAGTGATTGCCGCGATCAAACGAGCCAGACGGCCGTTGATTTATGCGGGCGGTGGGATCATCGCAGCTGGAGCGAGTGACGATCTACGCGCGTTCGCGGCGAAGACGGGAATCCCAGTCACGATGACGGTGATGGGTTTGGGCTGCTTTCCCAACCAACACCCCCAGTCTTTGGACATGTTGGGTATGCACGGCAGCGCCTATGCCAACTGGGCTGTGCGCGATTGTGATTTGCTGATCGCCCTAGGAGTGCGATTTGACGATCGGGTGACCGGCAAGTTGGACGAATGGGCCAAACACGCCAAGATCATCCACATCGACATCGACCCGTCGGAGATCAACAAGAACAAAGAAGCCCACATTCCGATTGTCAGCGACGTCAAATTCGCGTTGGAAGAAATCAATCGCGAACTCGATTCGATCGGAGACATCAGCGATTGGGTCATCGAGTGCCAGGGCTGGAAGAAGGAATATCCCTTTAAGTACGACCAGCAGTTCGAGGGCATTCTGCAGCAGCACGCGATTGCAGAGTTGTCGCGTTTGACGCAGGAGCGAGATGCGTACTATGCCTTGGGGGTCGGACAACATCAGATGTGGGCCGCGCAATTTCTGCAACTGCAGCGACCGCGCACGCTCCTGTCGAGTTCTGGGCTGGGTACGATGGGTTTTGGACTGCCTGCCGCCATGGGCGCTCAGGCGGCCCACCCGGGTGCTTTGACGTTCGATATCGATGGCGACGGCAGTTTCCAGATGAACATCCAAGAACTGGCGTGCTGCGTATGTGAAAAACTGCCAGTCAACGTCCTGCTACTGAACAACCAGCATCTGGGCATGGTGATGCAATGGGAAGATCGGTTCTTCAAAGGGAACCGAGCGCACACCTATTTGGGCTCGATTGACGATGCCGAAGCGGAAGGCAAGGGTGAGGGCGACTACTCCCGAGAACGCTATCCCGATTTCGTCATGATCGCCAAAGGCTACGGCTGTGGCGCCGCGTCCGTGTCAAAGAAGTCCGATCTGGCGGCCGCGATCACCGAAATGATCGAATATGACGGGCCGTTCGTGCTGGACGTCGAAGTGCCTTATCAGGAACACGTGCTGCCGATGATCCCGTCGGGTCATTCCGTCGACGACATGATCATCGAGTAGGCCAGTGTCTCCTTATGGTCGGAAACTTGTCGTATTTGAGTCAAGTTTTAGCGACGGGCACCGACCGCAGGTTGGTCGGGGAGCGGGTCAACAAGACCGAGCGGTAGCTCGGATTGGTTCGAGGCCCTGCCTCGTTGGGTTCTTCTGGCCAGTTCAGCCGACGACAAGACAATCGCGCGCACGATGCTATAATCGACGCCCACGTGCCCCGTCGTGCAACGAGCGCGATTGCGTCTCCGGCACCAGCGAGAGCAAAGAGAGCGGAAACTCATGGGGAAAATTGCCCTTCATTGGCAGATTCTGGCCGGCATGCTGTTGGGCGCGACGATTGGGCTGACGCTCAATTTCACTGTTAGTGAGGCGACCAGCGAGGTGCCCGCCGAAAACCTACCGGCGGGAATCCGCCAGGTGACGATCCATGATTCCTCGGACTTGATCAAGATCGACATTACGGACGAAGACAGCAACACACAGCACGTGGTAGTCGACGGCACGCGACGATCGCTCGATTCCGTGGCAACGCTGCCCGAACTTGAGAACAAGCACCCCCGTGAATATGACTGGTTTCAGAGTCATGGCCGCTCGTGGTCGCGCTGGGTCGGCGACATATCACAGCGGCTCGGTGGGCTCTTCTTGCGAATGCTGCGAATGGTCGCGGTACCACTAATCGTCACGTCGTTGGTGACCGGCGTCATGGGACTCGGCCACGCCGAACGGCTGGGCCGAATGTTTAGTCGAACGCTCGCGTACTACCTTACCACCAGTATGCTAGCGATCATCACTGGCCTCACCATGGTCAATTTGATTCGGCCAGGCCTGGACGACAGCGTGCACGAACAGACCGTTGCCGAAATACAAAAAGCGGTGAACTTAGGCGAAGTCTTATTCGGGCAGGTGGAAACGATGATTCCGTCGAATCCGATCGGTGCACTTGCAGAAGGCAACTTTCTGTCGATCATCTGTTTTTCGCTGGCTTTCGCCATCTTCGCCTTGATCGTGGGCGGCAAAACGGCCGATCTGATTCGCGACTTCTTTTCCGCCTCGTTTGAAGTCATGATGGCGATGACAATGGCAATCATCAAACTTGCCCCGTTGGGTGTCTTCTTCTTGATGATGTATGTCACTGCCACGCAAGGCGTAGAGGTATTCAAGTCGCTGGCTTGGTACATGTTGACCGTTACCTGCGCGCTGGCGTTTCATGCCCTTGTCACCTTGCCTCTGATCTTGAGACTGGTGGCGGGGCGGCGTCCACTGGAGTTTGCCAAAGCGATGAGCCCGGCTTTGTTGACGGCGTTCAGCTCGGCGTCGAGCAACGGCACGCTGCCTCTGACGCTCGCCAGTGTGGAAGAACGCGCGGGAGTCAGCAATCGCGTAAGCTCTTTTGTGCTTCCACTAGGGGCGACCATCAACATGGATGGCACGGCGCTATACGAAGCCGTGGCCGTACTGTTTATCGCGCAGCTTTACCACGGTGAAAACCTGGCGATTACGGACCAGATCATCGTGGCCTTTACGGCCCTGCTGGCCAGTGTCGGCGCGGCGGGGATCCCACACGCCGGCCTGGTGATGATGATCATCATTTTGCAGGCCGTGAAACTGCCCGTCGACA
>JASLRF010000264.1 GCA_030744095.1 Pirellulaceae bacterium
CTGCCGAAGCTGACAGCGAACCGGCCGAGTTGTCACAGTCAGCACGAACACCGGTATCCCCCACACCACCGACGCCTCCTGTATCGCCACCCAGGGCGGCGCCAGCTTCGGTTCGCGTGGCTGCCGAAAAGCTCGATGCGCTCTTGGCACAGAGTGGCGAACTGCTCGTCGCGCGCCGTCGCGTCCAGTCGCGTGTGGATGACATTGACGAACTGCGCCAAATGGTGGCAGAGTACCGCACAGAATGGCGCGCTACCGTCAAGCCCTTGCAACGGCTGACCAATCAAGGGACGCAGGCCAGCGGAGAGGACGTGCAACGGCTGTTGGAGACCGTCAATCTCAATCGGGAATCGTTGACCCGTTTGGAACGTGGCCTTGAACGCGTGGGCACGCAATTGTCACGCGATGGCGGTTTGCTGAAACAAGCATGCACGGCGCTCGAAGACGAAGTGCACCGTGTGCGAATGTTGCCGTTTGCCGAAGCTTGTGGCGGATTGGACCGGGCGGTGCGCGATGTTGCGAGGACAACTGGAAAACAGGTCAAACTGGTGATCGTTGGGAAGGACGTCGAACTCGATCGTGCAGTTCTGGAAGGCCTTAAAGACCCCTTGATGCATCTGGTCCGGAACGGGGTGGATCACGGAATAGAGACTCCACAAGAGCGCACGGCTGCAGGAAAATCCGCCAAAGCGCAGCTCACTGTCTCCGCGGCGCTGCACGGTGCCCAGGTCGAGATTGTCGTGGAAGACGACGGAAGGGGATTCGACCTTGAACGGATACGCGAGAAAGCACGATCAAGAGGGCTTCCTGAACCGGAAGACGATCGCGAGCTGGCTCGGCTGGTCTTCATGGCTGGGTTTTCGACGGCATCGATTGTCACAGACATATCGGGTCGAGGAGTCGGGCTGGACGTCGTGCAGTCACAAATTGAAACCTTGCAGGGTTCGGTCGATTTGAGTTTTGTCGCCGGGCGAGGATCGCGGTTTGCATTGAGGCTTCCACTGACCTTGACCACCACACGCGCCATCATGGTACGGGCAGGCCAGCAGACGTACGCGATCCCGACTGCAAATGTCCAGCAGATTGTCCGAATTTCACTTGACGAGATTCGTACAGTCGGCAAACGTCGTGTTCTAACGTTGGGTGGGCCACCCATTCCCGTCGCGAGGCTGACCGACACGTTGGGAATGGAGGGCGCGAACGACCAGTTGGAAGACTCGAAAATACTCGTGGTGGTGATGGGTTCTGGCCACACGTCCACTGCCACAATCGTCGACGAATTGCTGGCCGAGCAGGAAATTACCATAAAACTTCTGGGGCGTCGCATTCGTCACGTCAAACACGTATCGGGAGGTACGCTGCTGCCCTCGGGAGAGACCGCGTTGGTTCTCAATGTGGCCAGCGTGATGCGAACGCAGTTCAACCGCGAAGCGGCAACTCCGATTGTGGTGCGCCAGACCAAACAGGAGAATGACGCTCCGCGTCGGTTGTTGGTCGTGGATGATTCGGTCACGACACGTGCCTTGATGCAAGCAATTCTGGAATCCGCAGGCTTCAATGTGCAGACGGCTGCCGATGGTCGATTCGCGTTGGAAAAGTTAGATCAGACGAAGTTCGATCTCGTTGTGAGTGATGTCGACATGCCAAGACTCAATGGGTTCGGTTTAACCGAGGCGATTCGCAAGTCGGATCGACTGGCGCGGCTACCTGTGATCCTGGTCACCGCGCGCGGCACCGATGAAGACAAGGCCAGAGGGATCCAGGCAGGTGCTGACGGTTACATCGTCAAGGCCGATTTCGAGGGCAACAATCTGGTGGAAACGATTCAGCAGTTGCTTTGACACCCTTGTAACGCGAACTCGCATCCGAAAGCTACCCGTATGCTCCGTGTTCTTGTCGTCGATGATTCACCCACCGCGCGAGCGTTGCTTGCCGCGATACTGAGCAACGATGACGAGATGACAATCGCAGGTGAAGCCAATAGTGGCCAGGCAGCGGTTGAGATGACGGCGCAACTGCGGCCAGATGTCATCACGATGGACATTCACATGCCCGGGATGAGTGGCTTCGACGCTACAAAGCAGATCATGATCGACACTCCCACGCCGATTGTGATTGTCTCGGCCAGTACGATGGAAGATGAAGTCGCCTCGGGGATGCGTGCCTTGCGGGCCGGGGCGCTGACCGTATTGCGCAAACCACCGGGACCCGAAGCCGCCAACTACGAAGAAGCCTGTTCCGAATTGGTTGAAACCGTCAGGTCGATGGCCGATGTCAAAGTCGTCCGTCACCTTCGCTCGTCACAGCCTGAGATACCGCTTGCCACGACCGAAGGCACCGGCTCACGCGAACCTGCAAATGAAGATTGCAGCGTTGCGAATCGTGGCGATCGATTTCTTGGTCCGGGCGTTTGTGTCGCGTCGGATCGGGGAATTGTTGCGATCGCGGCGTCGACGGGTGGTCCTCCTGCAATTCAGCAAGTCTTGGCTAACCTGCCAGCAGATTTTCCTTTGCCCATTCTAATCGTACAGCACATTGCCAAGGGGTTTTCAGACGGATTTGCACAGTGGCTCAATTCGACGGTAGCGTTGCCCGTTATGACGGCGCAAGCTGGCGTCCCTCTAACTGTGGGGCGCGTCTACGTCGCGCCGGAGGAGAGGCATTTGGGAGTTTCGCGAAGTCGCGCCATTGAGATCTCTGACTCGCCCCCAATTGCTGGATTTCGGCCGTCGGCAAGTTATTTGTTTAATTCAGTGGCTGGGGTGTATCGCGACGCGACGCTAGCCGTCATTATGACCGGCATGGGTTCCGATGGCCTTGATGGCCTGCGCGTCGTCAAACAGTGCGGCGGAACCGTGATCGCTCAAGATGAAGCATCGTCGGTTGTGTTCGGCATGCCGGGCGCTGCCCTTCGAGCGAAGATTGTAGACGATACCGTAGGACTGGATCAGATTGCTGGCAAGATTCTGCAATTTGAGCTGCTTCGAACGAGCCGATGAGGTGTGGGTTTTTGTCGATTTCGTTCGAGAGTCTTTCTGCCATGCAAAGATCGAATTCCACTGCCAGATGCACGAAAGGGTGAACGCATGCCACGCGTGTTAATCGCCGAAGACAGTATGACGCAGGCCATTCAGTTTCAGATGATGCTGGAAGAGGCGTCCTATGAGGTTTCCCATTTTGAAGATGGCGCGAAGGCCTTGGACGCGATCGAAAAGGTTCGGCCAGACATCGTCCTGACCGACATGGATATGCCGGAAATGAATGGGTTGGAACTGGTCAGTTCGCTGAGGTTTCAGTATCCGTCGATTCCCGCGGTCTTGATGACTGCCTACGGTTCTGACGAGTTGGCGGTGCGGGCATTGGAAGAAGGTGCTGCCGCCTACGTTCCCAAAGCCAAGCTAGACGAAATGTTGTTGGGAACCTTGGAGCAAGTTCTGGGCCTGATGCGAGCGGACCGTAGCTATGCGAGTCTGATCGACTGTCTCAATTACAACGAATTCGACTTTACGCTCCACAATGATCCGGCATTGATTGAGCCCTTGGCCGACTTGATGCAGCAAATGCTGTCAGGCATGAAGCTGTGCGACACTGTTGAGCGTGTACGGGTTGGAATGGCGCTCGAGCACGCGCTGGCTAACGCAATGCTCCACGGCAATCTGGAATTGACCCGCGAAGAGATCGAAGAAGATGAAGCGACAGCCATCGAAGGTCTGCGTAGCGAGGTAGAAGAGCGTCAATCATTGCAGCCATATTGCGACCGCCGCATTCATTTCCATGCCAGAATGTCTACCGAAAAAGCGACGTTCGTGATCCGTGACGACGGTCAGGGGTTCGATACGTCGACAGTGCCGAAACCGGGTGACGATCGCCTATTAGAACGCGAAGGTGGCCAAGGCCTCGTCTTGATGACCACGTTCATGTCAGAGGTTCGTTTCAACGACAATGGTACCGAGGTGACGCTGGTCAAGCTGCCGAGAACGACGTCCAACTGAGGGTTCGACGAAGGCGACGGCAGTGGCGCTTCGGCAGGTAGATTGAGACCATCAGATTCCGTATGGTGATCTCTCTATTGCCGGCTCGCGTTAGTGGTTGAGGGCAGGTCGATTTCGATCGTGTGGACGGGTGGCGGACTGTTTTCGCCCGTCTCGGCGTCCACCTCCTCTAGCACTGAGTCCATCATGTGGGGCTCATGCTCGGGCATACGCCAGGGAAACCCTCGCCTCGAATAGTCGAGATGTGGCAGATGTCCAGGATCAATGCCCCGACGCAGATGATCATGCACGCTGATCTCCAGATCCGGTGCCGCTGACAGCACTTCGCCACGCAGCGCAATGGCTTCGCTCTGAAGGGGATCAAAGTGAATCGCCAGATTGCAGTAACGCAGCGCCATGTCTGCATCACCAGCGGCCCAAGCGGCCGTGGCCTTTCGTAGGTAGCGCTGGGCAAAGTGACGCTTGCCCAGCGGATTCATCTTTTCCAGGTAGACGTCTCGCCGATCCTTGAATTGACTCGAAGACGCCTGACCCTCACACCATAAATCCGCCTCTTGAATGATCCGCGGTGTTATCAGGACGATGATCTCGCTGCGGTCGATCTTTTCACTCCGCTGACGGAATGCGGGTCCTATCCATGGGAGGTTCCCCAACACCGGAATCTGCGAGGACGTGGTGACGAGATCTTCCCGAATGAGTCCACCGATCACCACCGTCGCACCATCGGGGCACATGATATTTGTCGTAATCTGGGTTACTTCTTTGTCAGGTAGCGTAAATCCGCCTTCGACGGTCACTGATCCGGTGGAAACTTCCGGATGAACTTCCATGCGGATCATGCCTTCGCTGGATATGAATGGCCGGATACTCAACTGCGTTCCCACCTCCAGGAATTCCACTGATTGTGTGGCTGCGGTCTCTGTGATGGTCGTACTAATGTAGCCTAACTCGGCACCGATCAAGATTTCGGCACGCTGTTTGTTCAAGCACATGATCCTGGGGGAAGCCACCACATTCGTGTCGCCGATCGTCTCCAGGGCATTCAAGAACATGAAGACACTGGAGTCGAGAAAGCCAATTTTGAGCCCGTCAGTAAATGGTGCGGTTGCCAGGTCAATCAGAGGAGTGCCCGACGTGATACGTAGCGTGTCCTTCTGCCGCAGCAGTTCGAAGTCGACGCCTAGTTCACTCTTGTCATTCAGCGCAACGTTCAGAATCATCGCCTCGATAGAGACTTGGCGTGGCATCCGATCAACTTCGGCGACCAGTTCATCGATCTGTGCGAGGATCCCGTCGAAGTCGCGAACCATCACGACTTCTTCGCCGCTAAAGCTGTCGCCGCCAGCACTCGCAGAATCCGGAGCAATCCCCACTTCCGAGGCCGTGGACACCGTGACCTGTCCTGAACTCTGGCTGAGCATCGGCGTGATCAACGATTGCATGTCCAGCGCCGTGATGTAGTTGAGGCGATAGACGCGGGTCGAAATGACGTCCCCGCCATGTTCCACAAAATGTAGTTCTTCATGGGTCCCAACGTAAACGATGTTCCCCTCACGACGTGAAACGAGGCCTCTGGATTTCAGGACCGCATCCAAAGCCGTTTGGATCTCCACATCGGTTAGCGTGGCGGAAACCAACCCGCTTACACTTTCGCTCATGAGAATGTTCAGGCCGGCTTCGGTACCAATCAAGTTGAGAACCTCCTTGATATCCGCATCCTCGAATAACAACGTCCACTTGTTGTCGTTCATTGAGACGTCCAGCGCGGCAGACGTCGTCACCGGTGGCGGAGGGGCAAAATCTTCGGCCAGTGCTGGCTGTCGGTTTTGATCGCCCTGGAGTTTCGTCACTATCTGCGCGGTCTCTTCCTGAGTCTGTTCAATCTTATGGAGCGCATCACCAAAGCGATCAAATTGGGCCATTATCAGTGGCTGATAACCTGCCACGAGTGAGTTGATCGACTGGGCCAGCGACTGATCCCAGCCCGTGCGGTCGCCATCCTGCAAACCGGTCTTTGCGAGTGAAGTCTCGGAGTTGGACCGATCAGAGGTTGGCTCGACAGGCGACATGAGCGAGGGTGCCGTCACGGGCCGTGTCGATGGTTCCGTTGGCGGGGCCGCGGTCTTTGAAACTGGTCGCCATGAAGATGTGGGAACTTCGGTACCGACGGTGTCCGTGTCAGCTTGCGCGGCTGGCCGGTTGTCGGGTTGAAGCGAGGCGGGCGAAGTGACCGTCTGTTGGGATGACGTTTGGTCCGCCTGCAGCAAGATAGGTTGCAACGCCACAGACACTGCATCTTCTCGGCTCGGTGTGTCACCGAAGAGGTCGGCCCGCGTCAGTTTGGAAGTGTAAGTGGAGGGTCGAAAATGGGTGGCGACGGCAACCGCAGATGCGATTCCGATCGCAGCAAACAACCCCAGGCCGGCAACTTTTATTAGGTTTCCCATGGTCTTCCGTGACCTGTGTGAATGTGGTGCCTTGCGCCAATTGTGACTTGTCAGGTAGTCGATGATCAGTTGGACAAACTGCTCTGTCTGCGTACAACCGTGATGCCGTTGCCCGGCGCTTGAGCCGGATCAAGTTCGAGACGAAACTGCACACCGTCAATCTCGAGAATCGCATGGCGCGGACCAACCTGTTTCAGTACCAATGCGTGCTCGCCGGCGGGGGCACGGCGTTCGTTCGGCGTGGCCGTCACCGTCGCTCCTTCAGCATATCGTTTTCTACTGATCGTCGCCGAGCGAGAATGGCGTCCCACTAAAGTGCCCGTCAGCTTGAGTCCCATGGCATCGAACGTCTCTTGTGTGAAGGCAGGCGTGTCGACCGGTTCTTCAGGGGGGCGTCATTGACTGCCGTGTCAACTGGTGGTGCCTGAAATGGGCTTCTTTGCTCCGCTGCGATGGTCCCTGACTTTCTTCGCAAGTCGGCATCAATCCAACCGATCAGTTGTTCCCAATTCGGGCCCAGACTGACCGGTGACACCGGCACGATGCTCGCTGTAGGAATCGTGGATGAACTGAAGTTTGGTGCAATCACTTTGACCCGCTGTGCTTCGTCAATCTTGGGTTTTCCTCGCAAGAACAGCGGCACCACGAAATAGAGTGCCACGGGGCAAAGCGCAATCAATACGACCGTCTTTGCAGGGCTCTTTCTGAATTCCCGACCGACTTTCCTTTTGAGTTGACCTAAATTCACTAGTCTTCCCGTTCGGTTGCGCAACGTGGTTGCGAACTGCTACGGCTCCTCTAGATATCGGTTGATTGCTTGTTCGTCCTAATCAGAAATATCCTGATTATCGGTAAAAACTGTGAGGCTTAGCTCACAGGTCAATTCTTCGCTAGCTTCACTGGATGACTGCAGCTGGAGGCGATCGATCCAGACCGTGAATGGCATCTGTTCCAGGGCTTGAACGAATGCAAAGATCTCATTGAACCGGCCAGCAGTGTCTAACCGGACTGGATGCCGTGAAAGAGACCTCAACTCTTCAAACTCATCTGGCGTAATCCGTTTGACTTGAGTGCCGGATTCGCGACTGATCTCGGCGACGTCCCGGAAGAAGCCACCCAAGTTGTTTCGTTTCGGAGAACTGTGTTTCCAGGCGGCGACCCAGTCTTTGGTGTTCTTCAAGTCTTTCTGAATCGCGCCAATTTGAGTGTAGTCTTGTTGCGTTGCTACGATGAACTGCCGCTTTTCGTTGAGTGCTGAACGCGTTTTGGCGATGGACCTGCTGGTCGGCAAGAAAACGAAAAACGCGTAGAGCAATACCAAGCCTCCAATGGAAACCGTCAGAACGAAACTGCGTGCTTTTGGCGTTGTTTTCTTCATGAGCGATCATAGCTCCGTTTAGAGCTTGCTTCCGCCGCGATTGCTGGTGGCGCTTGCGGACCGCCCGGTTGACCGTACCCTGGCCGCACGGTGAGACGAATGAAGAAGTTGGATTGGGGCTGCTTGCTGCCCGTCACGGCTTCCATCGAATGCAGTTTGGCAGATTCGAAGAGCGGAGTGCCGTTGAGGGCCATGACGAATAAATGCAACGCTCCTGAATCGGTTGTCGTGCCAGAAATCTGGATTTCCGCTCGACTTCGATCTTGTTGGCTACGGAGCAAATCGAGATCCGCCTTGGCGGGAGTGTCGCCCGCGGCCGGTTGACTTTTGATCCCCGGGGGAGTCACAGCACTGCGTGGACTCGCTGTACTTGTTTCTTTGACAATCGTCAGTTCGCGAAGTGTAACTTGTGGCGGCAGATCCTTGGCGATTTTGGCCAGCATCTGAGTTCTGGGCCAGGGGTATTTCAAGTAAGTGTAAAGTTTGGCGAATTGACGATTCTGGTCGACTTCCGATCGGAGCGCTGCTAACTGTGTGGTCTTGGCGATGGCATCGTCATGTTGTGCGGAGACCAAAGCCAACTCCTGCTTGGCAGATTGATAGAGCGCAAACTGAAAGCAAGCCGCTAAGGTAACGATCGTCCCAAAGGAGAAGGCCACTGTGATCTGACAGAGCCGCGCCTTGTGGATCGCGTTTTTCTCGCGATACTCTGCCGGCAGGAAATCGAGTTCTTTCATGGTACGTCAGCCGAAAACGAAGCTGTGTTATTTGATGGCCCGCAGAGCCAGTCCTGTCGCCACGTCCCACTGCCCATGACGACCGCAGTCCAAAGGAGTCGGGTAGACGCGAAACGGGTCACTCAGTTCACATTTGAATCCTAGTCGCTTGGACAGTGCTTCCAGCAGCTCTTCGGCTGCCTCGCCCCCGCTCAAGACAAGCCTGGCGAGAGGTTGACCACGAAACGTGACACTGTGATAGCGAATGCACTTTGAGAGTTCTGCAACCAGGCGATCCAATTCAGGTCGAATTGCCCGCGTTACGCTGCGTGCGATCTCAGGATCTTGGCGATCTGTTCTTCGGTCGCCATTGTAGCGTCGCAGCGCGCTTGCTTCGGCGAGTTGCATTTTCAGACTGCGTGCCACCGATTGGTCCAAATGTTGGCCACCGAAGTCGATGTACTTGATGAACAATGCGCTATCGCCCTCGGCGATCACAACCGCCGTCGACGCTTGCCCAATGTGAACCAGCAATGTACGGTCTTGCATGTCCTGTGCGCGACGGAACTGCGACGAGAACGATCTCAGCAGCGCGGCAGGCTCGATATCGACTGCGATTGGCCTCAGTCCAGCATTGGAGACGATAGCGAGCGTGCGATCCAGCACTGGCCGATGGCAGGCGACGAGAATGATCTCCCGCATGACCGCATCTCCATGACGAATATCCGCGGCTTCCAGATAACGGATGTCGGTATCCGCGACTGGAAACGGGATCCGCCCCGCGGCTTCCTGCTGCACTGAACGGAAGAGGGCATCATCGTCTTGCTTTGGAACACGAATGTTCTGCAAGAACAGTTGGCGGTCGTTCAGGCAGATCACCGCGTCGCGGCCACGAAAGTTGCGTCCCTCGCGAGCTTGCTGCAAAGTGGCAATAAAGAGATGATCGTCGGACGGAGATTCACCGTCGGATGATTCTTGACTCGCCGTGGAACCAGTGGCCGGAAGCTCACAACGCACGGCGTCCACAAGACTGGAATGGTCGGCGCTGAGCTGTACGAGTTTTACGGAGCGCCTGCCGATATCGACACCGATAGGGCTGTGGCGTTTCCTGGTCAATGAAGCAATCATCGGCAGTCAATTCCCGATTAAGGGGAGGGTCCAGGTTCGAAGCCAGGCGATAGTTCAAGTTCCGCGCCTTCTGCCCAAGCCTCTCCCAATGGTAGGCTGGTCGTCTGTTCGCCGATCTTCGTATTCCCAGTCACTGGATTAACCGTGAGCGGAACATAGCGCCGCGCACTGCCCAAACCGGCAGCCAGCCAGATGGTGGTTTCTTCACTGCGCGTGGTTTCGCCAAGCGGACCGAATTCGAGATCGGTTGTATCCGTCGGAGTTGGTGTCAGCACGTAAACCGCGGCCACTTCCAACGAGGTCGCGTTCAGTGAGACCAAGTTGATATCCGTGCTTTGTCGCGTGGGCGAATCCGAGATCACGCCGTGCAGCGAAGGAGGTAGGATGTCGAGCGTCGCGTTGGCACCAGAATGCTCGAAGTAGTATCGTGATGTGCCTGGCACGAACGTGACGCGATAGCTGCTGTTGTTCGAAACCGAAAGATTTCGGATGTAGTACAGATCACTCGCCACCACCTGAGCGGCGGTATCCAACTGGTCATTGACCGTGGATTGCAGATGCGTCAATACCGCGCCGGTCACAATTCCCAGCACGGCCAACACGATCAAGAGTTCAATCAGCGAAAACCCACCCGTCACGATTGTGGGGTGGCAAGGGCGGGCCCTATTTTCGCCGTTTCTTAACATTGGGTTCTCTGTCGTCTTTTTCGTCCCGTAGAAGAGCATTTTGCTCTTGCAGCAGGACTTTGATTTCACGCAGCTCTTTGATCATGTTGTTGCGTTGTTCCACGGAGTTGCCAAATGGTGCCCGTGCACTCTGTGGCGCGGCATCCGTAGTCCTATGCAAGCTTAGCACGCTGATGACCAACACATTGGCGACAATTAGTAGCGTCCAGCCCAGGGCCTTGCGGTTCATGATTCACTCCTTTGTAATCCGTTTGACGCAGCCGACATCTTGGCTGGCAACGTGGTGAACGATTGTGACGGTTATGACACTCAAGGGTTGTCGCGCCAGTCAGTCAGGTCCCAACGAAGTCCCTGATCGTCTGGATGGCCGACGAACAGCGGTTTACTCCAATCATGCCAATGGTACTGTGTGCTGTCGGTTGTGGGACGGACACGGAATTGTGGTTCTGAATGGAGGTTGTGATTCGTGGCAAGCCAATTGGGAAACCGACTTT
>JASLRF010000265.1 GCA_030744095.1 Pirellulaceae bacterium
GCCTTTGGTCAACTTGACGGCGGCCCCGTTGGCTTGGCCTTCGCGTGTCATGAGAACTTGGACCCGGTCCGGGCTGCGGCGTAATTTCGTCTCAAAAACATCGTCGATAAAGTCGCCGCACTCGGCAATCTCGCCTGATCGAGCTGCCTCGAGTGTCGCGTCGCCATCAAAGAAATGATCGATCAAAGTCTTGCGAGCGTAGTGGTCGTACTGGACCTTCTGATCCAGACCGTCTTGCTTAAATGTAACTCGATCATGAATACTGGCAACGTTACTTCCGTCACCGTGATCGCCCTTGAGGACCTTGCGGTGGTACGCTTCCGGGCGTCGTGTCAACGTAGCCAACAAGTTGTGGCAGATCGACCGCACATCGAGTTCATAAATCTGTCCGCCCGTGGCCGGTGTCAGGAACGCCATCAATTTGTTCGACGTAAGACGAATTTCTGGTCGAGCGTCGAAGTTAAAATCCTCGACGGTGGCATCGATTTGACTTTCGCCGGCTTCAATCGCCTTGTCCAAGATATTGTCCGCGGCGATCAAATGGTTGTAGACCGCGTTTCGCAAGTGCGGCAAATAGATCCCGCCAAACGCTCCATGCCAATAACTGCAATTGCATTGTCCGCGATGAAGCTCGCGCTGGGCCGACGCGATGACCGACGGATCGGCAGTGGTCTGACGTGTCTGTTCAAGCCGCCGGCTGACCTGCATCATCCGTGCGTACATCTCGTTCGATTCGGGATAGCGGACCATGAAATTGCGCCAAAAACCGCCGCGAACAAAACATTTAATCCGCTGCCACCGCGGGTCCGCTTCCATTTCGCGCGAAAGATCCTCGAATTCGTTCTGCTGTTCCGGGGGCAAGACCCATTCGGTCATCTCGCGATAGCTGCTGTCCGGAAGGTATGTCATTCCTTGCGGCGGCGTGTTTTCGTAGGCGTCGGCCAATGTCGTCGTCGAAATCCAATCTTGGTTCTCGACCAACGCGTCAAAGAAACGTCGCAGCCAGCCGTTGCCATAAACGTGCTGGTTCGTCTCTGGCCACGTACCGAGTTTTTCTCCGTCGTCACCAAACACGGCCACCGAATTAGGAAACTGATCGGCAATGTGGCGCAAGTAATCGATCGTCTCGTGTGGTTCGCGGAACGGAATTAGATAGCGGAGTCGTTCACTACCTGGGAAAATGGACAGTACCCGGCCGTCGTCCTCGGTCACAAATTGACCGAGTAGTTTATCGTCGGTCAGACCAGCGTTGCGGAAGTGGCAGTCGTCCAACAGTGTGTATTTCACGCCGGCCCGAGCCACGTCCGATGTCAACGACTGCTCCCACACGCGTTCCGGGACCCAGATTCCTTGGGGCCTGGTACCGAACCGCTTTTCCAACCAATCCGCATACGACCGAATCTGCCCGATCCGATCTCGCCCAGGGATCATTGTCAGGATGGGTTCGTAGTACGGACCGCCGAGGATCTCAATCCGCCCGGCATCCACAAGCGTCCCCAGTCGATCCACGTAATCCGAGTGATGTTCGTCCAGCCACTCCATCAGCGGACCGCTGGTGTGCAACGAAATCCGCAAGTCTCTATATCCTTCGAACGTGTCCAGAAATGGCAAATAGCTGTCCCGATAAGCTTGCTCGAAGACATGGTCAAAATTGCCGATGGGTTGGTGGTTGTGCAGAACCAAACAGAATCGGATCGGGTTTGTCATAACGACAGTCCGCTTTGTGTTAAAGAAAACGTCGGATGCGAGCATTACCAGCTGCAAACTTCGTGCCGGTCGGGCCGATGAAAACGCGAGGTTATCCGTTCAGTTTGTATCGGCGCAGACGGAGCAACTTATCTAGTTTTTCTGATGCGAGCATTTTGCCCGTTCGGAACGACCAGTCTGATCGCTTGTTCTTACCGCAAGCGAACTGCCGCCTCTTCCGGAGCAACAGGATTTATAAAGCAACCACTGCCTATCTCAAAGCCCGCTAACCGTGCCAGACGGGGCGCGATCTCAATTCGCCAGTGGATTCGACGGCTATCATCGCGCAACGGTGCCGAATGGAGCCAAAAATTATATGCTGGCCGATCGATAACTCTCTCCAACCGGATGATCACATCGCGAACCGATCGCGCGACCTCGGCGATGACGTCTGACGATTCGAGCTCGAATCGAGGTGCTGGTTGCCGCGGAACGACCCAGGTTTCGTAAGGCATCCGACTGGCGGCGGGGCAGTAGACAGCCAATCGATCCGTGGAGCTGACGATGCGCCGGCCGTCTGCGATTTCCGCGTCGAGCACTGATTCCATCAACGTTGCACCGCGCATCAGCAGATGTTCGTGTGCCTTCGTCAATTCATACTGAACATCGGGTGGAATGCACGGCAAGGCTATTAACTGGCTATGCAAGTGCTCTAACGACGCACCTGCGGCGACACGTGCGTTCTTGAAAATCAGTGCGTACGCCAATTGTGAATTGGACTGAAGTGCCAACAGGCGATGACGATACGCCAAGAAAGCCAATTCCGCCTGCGGATCAGTCAGCTCGGAGAAGCTAACGACGTGATCCGGCGATTCTATGATCACTTCGTGGACCCCTAACCCCGGTTGTCGCAGGCCAAGTCCGTCCACACTGGCGACGTACAACGGAGCAGGCTCGCCAATTTCGTCCTCCGCCGTGGGCTCGCCAACTGCTGGATACTTGTTTGGTACGACACGCAGTTGCCAATCTGATCGGTCGGCACCAGGATTTTCCTTGTAGATCGCTACAGCCGTTGGTGTTTCCGCTTCATTCCCCACACAGAACGGACAGTCGATGGCGTTGCGACGTGTCTCGTTCTGGGCGAATTCCTGCGGCCGCTCCGCGCGATTCTGCGCAATGACGACCCAGCGGTCGGTAAACGGATCTTGACGCAGTTCGGACATTGGTGGCGTTGGGGCTCCATTCAGCTCGTTTCGCCGATGTTCTCCCTCGAGTTCGCTCGGCGGGCAGCTAGTGAGGCGTAGAGATCAGCATACTTGCCGGCGCTGGCTTCCCAAGACCAATCTTGCTGCATCGCGTTGCAGACGACGCGCTGCCACGTTTCAGGCTGGTCGCGATACATCGCCACGGCACGGGACAACGTCTGCTCCAACTCGTGCGGTTCATAGTCGACGAACGAAAACCCATTGGCGATCCCTGCGGCGATGGTCGCTTCGTTTGCATCGCACACGGTGTCGGCCAACCCACCGGTTGCGCGAACGACGGGCAACGAACCATACTTGAGGCTATAAAGCTGATTCAGGCCACACGGCTCGAACCGACTGGGCATCAAGAACATGTCGACGCCCGCTTCGATCCGATGCGCCAACGCGTCGCTGAATGCCAACGAGAGACCAATCCTTCCCGGATGTTCAGCGGCCAGATTGGAAAGCAATTCATGATATCGTGGATCGCCAGTGCCCAAGATCGCCCATTGAACGTCTTGTTCTCCAGCCCACCTTTGCATCACATCGGCCAGCAAGTCGAGCCCTTTTTGATCCGCTAGCCGGCCTACGAAACCAAGCAACGGAGTCTGCGGCGACTCGGTCAGACCCAGTTCGTGCTGCAGAGCAGCCTTGCAAACGGCCTTTCCCGCCTGCCAATGCGACGTGTCAAAGTTGGCGGACAGATGCGGGTCGGTTTCCGGGTTCCAAATGGAATAGTCGACACCGTTGATGATGCCGGTTATGTCTTGGCGACGTTGGCGCAACACGCCCTCCAGGCCGCATCCCATCGGCTGCGACTGAATCTCTTGGGCATAGCGAGGACTTACGGCAGTCACCGCATCTGCAAACGTCAGGCCCGTTTTGAGCAGATTCAAATTGCCCCAGAATTCCATTTGGCGCCAATTGAAATATTTCCAGTCTAAGCCCGTCAACAACATGTCCCAGTGCCAAAACTGACCTTGATAAGCCATGTTGTGGATGGTCATCACGGTCACGATCTCGTCATATCCGCGGGCGTGTTCATATTCGATGCGCAACAGGGCGGGCAACAGGCCGGTTTGCCAGTCGTTGCAGTGGATCACGTCGATGGGAAGCTCTAACAAACGAATCAGCTCCATCAACGCGCGGCAATAGAAAACAAAACGCTCGCAGTTGTCCTTGTAGTCTTGTCCATCCTCCTGGTACAGCTGATTGCGGTCGAAGTAATCATCTTGCTCGACCAGAATCACCGAGGCACCACTTTGGGGCAGCTGGCATCTGAGCAGTTTCCCCTTCACGACCTTGCTGCCGATTGGGATTTCGAGCTGGATGTCCAACGTCTCGATCGGCACTCCCGACTGCTTGGCCTGCCGATAGGCGGGCGTGACCACAGTCACCTGATGCCCCAATTTGGCCAATGCGCCGGGTAGCGCTCCGCTGACATCAGCGAGACCACCCGTCTTGGATAATGGGGTGACTTCGCTGCTGGCAAAGATTACGTTCACAGACACTGCTCCGTTCGAATCCACCGGATACCATCCGAGTCCATCGCCACTGTGCGACCGTATTGGAGAGCTTGTATCAGGTCTTTCTTTACAAATGAGCCAAGTTTTCAGCGACGGGCACCGACCGCAGGTTGGTCGGGGAGCGGGTCGCCGCAACCGAGCGATAGCTCGCATTGGTTTGAGGCACAGCCTCACTACTCACACTGTATTACATTCGTGCTTTGCCGTCTTTACGAGATTGTTGCGCGTCGCAACGCCCGTCGCTTACGATTCCTTTTCCTCGCCTTCGTGCATCCACATCTTCATCAGCGGCACCAAAGCGAAACAGATCAGCGCGGAGACCATCGAGGCAATTGCGATTGACCAAAACACGTCTCCATAGACATTGACCGACTCGAGGGGAATCGGAATGGTATCCTCGCCACCACCGTGCGAGATGCCGGTGAATTGCGAAATGATCGCTGCCAGATATTGCGAAAACGCAGTTGCCAAGAACCAGGTTCCCATCACCGTACTGCCCAACCGCTTCGGGGACAATCGTGTCATCATGGACAAACCGACGGGCGACAAGCAGAGTTCTCCGGTCGTATGAAACAGATAGCCTACGAACAGCCATTCCAAGCCCACCATACCGCGGTCATTGGCCGTTTGGGCACCGTACCAGAGGGCGAGAAACCCGATTCCCAATTGCAGCAACCCCAAGGCAAACTTGAACGGCGCACTTGGTTCAAAGCGTCCCAAACTGGTCCAGAGCCAGGCAAACACCAGACCAAAGACCAAGATGAAGATTGGATTGACCGACTGAAACGTACTGGCTGGAATCTCGTCGACCCGTTCGGCAATCTCCATTCCTTGATTCGTGTCGACGACCGTCCACTGAATTGTAAAACCCGGATTATCTTCATTCTCGTTCCGCCATTTCGTCAATGCGTCCATCGCCACTTGCTGCTCGCCGTTGAAATAACCGAGCTGTTCTTGGGTCGGTTGAATCTGCAACGTCTTCCCGATGTCTTCCGGTCCAATGATCCTCTTGGCGAACACGCGGTCAACATTCCGATCGGTGAAGTTGGTGATCGAGCTGCCGGCCTGTTCAAAGAACGACCAGAACAGCATGGAAAAGAAGATCAGGATGAACGCCACGAACATTCGTTCGCGCGGCACCTTGTTCAACCGCAGCGTTTCGAACATGAGGTACGCAAACGACACCAATCCAGCCAACATCAAGATCAACCCGGCGGGCTTGCTCACTTGGTCGACCACGACAGCCAAGATCTGAATCACTCGGCTGGCACTAGATTCCATATTCGCGGTAATCGTGGAAGAAATCAGGCTGAAAGACTTTCCGTCAGCCGTGAACATCGAAAATCCGGAAACGAACAAAGAGATGATCGGGATCAGCGCGATCGTTGCGACAATCACCTTCCAGCCGTGTCTTTTCAAGACCTCCTTGTCAGGAGGTCCGCCCACGGCCTTGGGAAGCCCTCCTCGATTGAGCGCAAGGCAGGACGCGATCGCGGAGCCTAGCAAAGCAAGCATCACAAAGATGTTGACTGCCGTCGAAAACGGATTGTCCGGGTGCTCGAAGAACAGCAAGTACGCCCCACCCAGTGCACCTAATCCGACCAGGAGTTGAGCAATCACCGTCGGCGCAACAAAGACCGCGATCCCCGCCAACATGCCGATCGTCGCCAAGCCAAAACCCTTGTGCCAACCGTACGTCTCACCGATGTAGCCGCAGAGCAACGGCGACATCGCGGCACCCAGGTTGATACCCATGTAAAAAATCGTGAAACCGCCGTCTCGCTTCGCCTTTGCGCTGGCAGGATAGAGCGCTCCCACCATCGTCGAGATGTTCGGCTTGAAGAATCCATTTCCAGCAATCAACAGAGCGAGTGCGGGAAAGAACGCGAGTTCGTGTTCCAGGCCCATCAATCCATGGCCAGCCGCCATCAAGAAACCGCCCCATACTACCGCCAGGCGAGAACCCAGAATTCGGTCCGCAATGATGCCACCAAAAAATGGTGTCATATAGACCAATGATGTGTAGGCACCGTAAACCTCGTACGCTTGGCTATCGCCGTAGCCCAAGAAGCCCTTGAGCATGTAAAACACCAGCAACGATCGCATACCATAATACGAAAACCGTTCCCACATCTCTGCAAAGAAGAGTGTGAACAGTCCGGCGGGATGACCAAACAGAGTCCCCTGTTGGTCGTAGTCAAACGAATCCTTCATTCCATTGCTCCGTGACGAAGGGCTGTCTAGGCGAATGACAAGGCGTTAGCAGTGTTCGATCTTTTATTGTCGTCTTTCGCTCCGCGAAAGCACGCTCCTTTCGCGGAGCGAAAGGCGACTATCGGACAGTAATTCCTCGAACGATCCTTAGTGAAATCTCAAATGTCCAGTACACCGTCAACGCCCGAAGTTCTGACAGCGGTCGACGGCGACCGACGATTGGCTGCCCAGTATAGCCAAACCAGGCAATTTGTGGCGAGGGCGAGTTTGTAGGCCGTGAACAAGCGGAGCGAGGTTCCGACAGCCATCGTACGTCAAATGCGCGGCTGAAGGGGGCGAGAGTCTAGCTCGGCCTCTTCGAGAAGGAGAATCGCTTGGTACTGAGGGAGGGGAGCGAGTGAGGTTAGGGGCGGCCGATCAA
>JASLRF010000266.1 GCA_030744095.1 Pirellulaceae bacterium
CATGTATAGCGATTCCGAGTTTCTTGGAGGCGAAGATTTTGCAATCAACCCAGCCTTGATGCACATCGTCGTCACGAATTGGCTGGGCCGCGGTTCACATCCCGTCGCCATTGAAACGACGTTGGGAGAAGAAAAATGGAATTACCCAGCCTATGCGTATGCGACGACCTTCGCCGAGCGTGACAGCCACACAATCGAAGTGAAAATGAACATAGCGTACTCGCTGAGCACGCGCCAGGAGTTTAACATCTCCCAACACATCAAACGCATCAAGTACTTCCATTACGAACTCAAGCTGGATGACGATGGCAAGATCGTTGGCGGTGAGTACTATCGCGACAGCAGTCGGCTGGACATGCTGTGGATCCCCATGCATCCAGCTCAGGGAGGCGAAGAGGGCAACAAACGCGGCAATCCCCACGTTGATGTGAAAGAAGTCTTGGCGCTCTGGCGTTCGTCCGTATCTCAGGAGCTGCGCTCGAAGTGGTTCAATATTGACCCAACTGACGAAGATCGGATCGCCCCGACGGAAGATCAGGTCGCACCAACGAAGGAAGAGGAGACAGCTTCCGAATTGGTCGAGAACTAGCGAGGCAGTGCCATGCGCAATAGATGTTTTCGCCAGCGCCCCGTTGGAATCACATGGTTCTTCACCTTGGTGTTGCATTTGTTGTCCTCGGCGACAACATGGGGCCAAGGCACGGTCGCTGACTACGAGCGGGCTCGGGGGCTACGCGCAACCACAGCCAACACCGTCTTTCAGAGCGCCGTCAAGCCGCATTGGTTCGATCAGAGCACTCGGTTTTGGTATCGCACCGACTTACCGATGGACCACCACAGTTTCTTCCTAGTCGATGTCGAGGCGGGAACGCGCCGACCCGCTTTCGATCACGCCGCTTTGGGCAAGGCTATCGCGGAGGCAACCAAGAAATCTGTCGATGCACAGGCCTTGCCGCTGACCCGGTTGGAATTCACCGACAAGGCCAAAGTGGTCACGTTCACGGCCTTTGATGGGCGATGGCGATGCGATCTGAATACCTATGTGCTGGCCAAGATCGAAGATGACGATTCCAAGCCTGGCAAAGACAATCCGCCACGCGACCGATCCAGCGGCGGGCGTGGCCGGAGTCGCGGTCGCAGTAAGTCACCGGACGAAAAGTGGGAGATCGTGGTCAAGGATCACAATCTTGTCCTCCGCGACTTGGCCGCCAACAAAGAGAGCCCGCTCACTTGCGACGGCACCGAGAACGATGGCTACGAGTCTCGGATTTACTGGTCACCAGATTCCCAAAAAATGGTGGCCATGCATACCAAGGCGGGTGACGATCGAAAAGTGTATCTCATCGAGTCCTCGCCAAAAGACCAACTCCAGCCAAAGCTGCATTCTTATGACTATCTCAAACCCGGTGACGCCATTCCACAAACCACGCCACGGCTGTTTGACATTGCCCGTCGGTGTGAGATCGCCGTCGACACCAGTCGTTTCAGCAATCCGTGGTCAATTCGCCAGGTTCGCTGGCAGCCCGATTCGCGACGACTGACGTTCGTCTACAACCAGCGTGGACATCAAGTGTTGCGGATCGTTGCCGTCGATGCGGACACTGGAGAAGCGGCCGCACTGGTCGATGAAGTGAGCGAAACGTTCCTTGATTATGCCAACAAACAGTACAGCCGATTTATCGACACGACGCACGAACTCATCTGGATGTCCGAGCGAGACGGTTGGAACCACCTCTACTTGATCGACTCGCGAACCGGAGATGTCAAGAATCAGATCACGCAAGGGCACTGGATCGTCCGCGGCGTAGATCACGTGGATGACCAGGAGCGAAAAATCTGGTTTCGCGCTGGTGGCATCTACCCTGAACAAGACCCGTACTATGTCCACTATTGTCGAATCAACTTCGACGGCACGGGCCTGGTCATCTTGACCAACGGCAACGGCACGCATTCGGTCGACTACTCACCCGATCGCAAGTACGTAATCGACACTTATTCGCGAGTTGACTCGCCGCCCGTCACCGAATTGCGAAGGACCAGCGACGGCAAATTGGTCTGCGACCTCCAGCGAGCGGACGCCAGTCGACTGCTGGCGACGGGCTGGCGCCTGCCAGAACGATTCGTGGCGAAAGGGCGTGACGGCGACACAGATATCTACGGTGTCATCTTTCGCCCGACAACATTCGACGCGGCCAAGAAATACCCTGTGATCGAGAAGATCTATGCCGGTCCTCATGGCGCTTTCGTTCCCAAACGGTTTTCCGCCTATCATTCCGCGCAGGCATTGGCGGAACTCGGATTCATCGTCGTTCAAATCGACGGAATGGGAACCTCCCACCGCTCGAAGGCCTTTCACGATGTCTGTTGGAAGAATCTGGGGGATTCAGGGTTTCCCGATCGGATCTTGTGGTTAAAAGCCGTCGCCAAGCGGTACGCGTCGATGGACCTTTCGCGGGTCGGTATCTTCGGCGGCTCGGCGGGTGGCCAAAGTTCCACGCGGGCTCTCCTGGCCCACGGAGATTTCTATAAAGTCGGCGTTTCCGACTGCGGCTGTCACGACAACCGCATGGACAAAATCTGGTGGAACGAACTTTGGATGGGCTGGCCGCTTGGCGACCATTATGCCGAGCAGTCCAACGTCACCAACGCGCATCGGCTGACGGGCAAGCTGCTGCTGATCGTCGGCGAACTTGACCGCAATGTTGATCCGGCATCGACGATGCAAGTTGTTAACGCGTTGATCAAGTCCGACAGGGATTTCGAGATGCTGGTCGTTCCTGGCGGGGGACACGGAATCGCCGAAAGCAAGTACGGGACACGCCGCCGGCGCGACTTCTTCGTCCGGCACCTGTTGGGTGTCGAGCCTCGCAGCAAGTAAACAGATGCTGCAACCAGCAAGAGGGGCTGTCATAACTCGAGTGGAAAGTCGGTCAGACACTCAACCCCGTCAAGGGTGACCACGTAATCGTTCTCGATCCGCATACCCGCCTGCAACTCAGGTGCGTACAACCCTGGTTCCACCGTAAATGTCTCACCTTCCTGAAATGTGTCATCCCAATTCGGATTCAAGTGTGGCGCTTCGTGCGGAAAGAGACCGATGCCGTGTCCCAGATGGTGATCGAAAACTCCGACGGGCGCTTCGTCGAGTATCGCCCGCACTTCACGAAACAATGCCCGCGCATTTTTGCCTGGCCGCACTTCGCGCTGCACGTGCTCAAAGGCCCTCATGATGAATTCCCAAGCAAGCTGTTGGGCGTCGGTGGGTTCTGCAACTGCAATGGTCCGCGCATTGTCTGCGAAATAACCACGAAAGGCGGGTCCCAGATCCAAGATGTAGAGTTCGCCCGCCATCGCGGAACGTCCCTTGCGCGGCGGACCGCCTCGAGAACCGCATTGATAGTCATTGCCGGTTCCGGTGAGCATTTCGCCGAACTCTTCCACCGCAGCGGATTGCAGTTCATTAAAGACGTGAAGTTCAGTGACGCCGGGCGCGATAATCTCTCTTGCACGCTCGTACATCCGCCCAGTTCCCGCGATGGCCTTCCGGATCAACGCCAACTCGTCCGGGTCCTTCCGCCGCCGTAGCGAGTACAAGGCCGGCTCGATGTCGAACAACGTCGCCTCAAAGTGTGAGCTCAGATATGTTCCGAACGTCGAGAATTCAACACCCATTCGGCGCGGTTGCGGCTGGCTGGCTAGCGCGGAAATCAGGACGTCCGTAGAGGCCTTCCGTTGATCATTGCGCAACGTCGAACGCCACTGTGCTTCGTACGTTAGAACCTCGTCCGCCGCCGCGACTTCCGGCAGGCGTTGGGGAGCAACGAGGGTCAGACGCCCTTCGCGCGACAACGCCGCAACTGGCTGGAAAACCCACCGAAATCGTGGTCCGGCCAGATACTGTATGTGCTCGACCTGTGTGACGACCACCAAGTCCAAATCGTGCTGCACCATCTGTTCGACCACGCGTTGCTGTCTACCTCGACAAGCAGCGATATCAATTCCTACATCGGTCATGGGACACTCGCTTCGTCTAGTCTCTTTGGCACGGCCCCGTACTGTGTTTCCGCGACGTGCTTTGTGGGTAAAACCTGCCAACTTCGCTAGCATCAGCCGCCGTGAGGTTATCGTTGAGCCCGACAGCTGACCAGCCCCCAGGTGTTATACACAAGTTCTTGCCCGCTCGGGGCGAGAGATGGGTAGTGCAACGAGGACCGGCCCCAAGTGCTGATTTCACTTTGCTGCTGGCATTCGGCGGCGACGCGTGCGGGTCAAGAGGGAAGGATGGCATCTCGTGGATCTGGCCTTTCTTGCGGATTCTGGTCACTTCGCCTAACCTAGGGAACCCTGGGAGTTGGATGTGATGAACCCCCTTCGCCGCCCATTTTTTGCATGCCCCGCTAATGACTAGTCGGACCATCGCGATTGGCGACATTCACGGGTGTGCTCAGGCGTTGGCAGCGCTGATCGACGCGATCGCGCCGACCAGGGATGACGTCATTGTGACGCTGGGCGATTATGTCGACCGCGGACCCGACTCGAGAGGTGTCGTGGATTTGTTGATCAACCTGGCCGAACGCTGGCAGGTGGTCCCACTGCTGGGCAACCATGAAGCGATGCTCATCGACGCGCACGAGGCTCCCGAGTGTCGTGAATTCTGGCAACGGTGCGGTGGTTTCGAGACGCTCGAGAGTTATGGCGGTTCTCTGTCAGCAATCCCACCCATGCATTTGGATTTCTTCCACGGCTGCCGGCCTTTCTACGAAACCGACTCGCACTTCATGGTGCACGCGAACTACGATCCGATCCTGCCACTCGACGAACAACCGGCTCGGCTCTTGCTTTGGGAGCACGTTGTCTACACGATCCCGCCGCGTCACGAGTCGGGAAAAACAGCGATCGTGGGACACACGCCACAGATTTCTGGCGAAATCCTAGACCTGGACCATCTAATCGGTATCGACACCTATTGCGTAGGTGGCGGCTGGCTGACGGCTCTTGAAATCAACACGCGGCAGATCTGGCAAGCCGATCGAGAGGGCAGGTTACGAGAGAGCACCTAAGGCGTGCAGCGCCAAACTCTCCCTGTCTCCCCATCTCCTTGTCTCCCCATCTCCTTGCCCTCTGCCGATTGCTGAATGTCGGCACAGAGTCTGATAGAATGCAATGCAAACGCAATATTGCGCAGCAGATCCCTGGCGTCCCCAGCCTTGATGTTTTCCGAGTTCACCATGACCAACCGCTTGAATCTGGCTGCGACACTCGTCGCCTTGCTCTTCGTGTTACCCGCTGTCGGCGCTCCGCGGAAGCCCAACGTCGTGTTGATTTACACGGACGATCAGGGCAGTGTTGACGTGAATTGCTACGGTGCCGACGACCTCATCACGCCCCACATGGATGCGTTGGCGAGAGATGGCATCCGTTTCACTCAGTTTTATTCGGCGGCGCCGGTCTGCTCGCCTTCACGGGCCGCCTTGTTGACGGGCCGCTTTCCGCAACGAGCGGGCCTGCCCAGCAACGCCGGTTCGAAACCAGGCTCAGTCGGCATGCCCAGCGAACAGGTCACGTTGGCCGAGATGTTGCGCGATGCGGGTTATGCCACTGGACATGTCGGCAAATGGCATTTGGGATATGTACCGGCCACGATGCCTAACGGGCAGGGATTTGATTTTACGTTTGGCCACATGGGTGGCTGCATTGATAACTACTCGCATTTTTTCTATTGGAGCGGCCCGAATCGTCACGACCTGTGGCGTAACGGAAAAGAGACATGGGAAGACGGCAAGTTCTTTCCTGACCTCATGGTCCGTGAAGCCTGCGACTTCATCCAGCGCAACCGCGAGAAACCTTTCTTTCTGTATTGGCCGATCAACACGCCGCACTATCCGCTGCAAGGGACCGAAGCGTGGCGTGAAAAGTACACAGCCCTTCCGGCACCTCGCAGCAACTATGCGGCGTTCGTGTCGACGACGGACGAGCGGATTGGCCAATTGCTGGAATGCCTCGACGAATCCGGCTTGCGCGAGGACACCATTGTCGTCTTTCAATCGGATCACGGTCATTCCATGGAAGAGCGGACGTTTGGTGGTGGTGGCAGCGCGGGGCCTTATCGCGGTGCCAAGTTCAGCCTATTTGAAGGCGGGGTCCGTGTGCCGGCGATTATTCGCTGGCCAGGGCATCTTCCGGCGAGCCAGGTCCGCGAGCAGATGGCAACCTCCGTCGATTGGCTGCCCACGATTCTGCAGTTGTGCGATGTCACCACGCCGAGCCACAAGATCGATGGGCACAGTCTGGTTCCAATGTTGATCGACGCGACCGCTCGATCACCCCATAAGCAATTCCATTGGCAATCTGGACGCGGCCTCGCGGGCCAACCACAATGGGCCGTCCGGGAGGGGACATGGAAGCTGATTGGGAATCCGAAAGACACGAGTAACACGGCGCCGCTGGCCAAGGCCGACCGCCGGTTCCTGGTAAACCTGGCCGACGACATCGGCGAGGCACGCAATGTTGCCGACCAGTTTCCCGATATTGTCGGACGCCTCGAAGCCGCCCACGACGCCTGGCTGATAGACGTGAATTCGTCCAATGTCAGCGACACGACTCGATAGCATTTGTCAATCAAGTGACCCCAAGCAAGCAGCCAGAGTATCCGCTTGAACTTTCCTCAGCCGCGATGCGCGAACTGGTTGAATTGTCACTTGCACACCTCGACACATTTCTAAGTTCTCTACCCGAACAAGAGGCGTGGAACAACGCCAATGCCGAGCAGGCCGCACGGTCGGTCATGGAACCAATGCCCGAACAGGGCCAAGCGGTCCAAACCATCCTGCGTCGGTTCTTCGACGAAGTGGTTCCCGTCGCGCTGAACACGACCAGCCCAGGTTACCTGGCCTACGTCCCTGGCGGCGGACTCCCTCAAGCAGCCGTCGCGGACTTGATTGCCGGAATCACGAATCGCTTTGTCACCGTTTGGTCGGCGGCACCTGCTATCGCGCAGATCGAAACCGCAGTGATCCGCTGGTTTTGCGAAATGGTCGGGTACTCGACGGGTTCAGGCGGTTTCTTGACGTCGGGTGGCTCATTGGCCAATCTGTCGGCGATCGTAACGGCGCGTCGCAGGCGAGCGGATCACGATTTTCAGACGGCCACAATTTATACGTCCGATCAAACTCACCACAGCATCTGCAAAGCGGCCGTGCTCGCCGGCTTTCCCGCCGAGAACATCAGGCAGATTGAAGTCGACCAACGATGGCGCGTGCGGGTTGACTGTCTTGGCAGGCAGGTCGCACGTGATCGTGCCGCCGGCTTTCACCCGTTGATCGTGGTGGCCCAGGCCGGCACCACCAACACCGGCGCGGTTGACAACCTTTCGGCGCTCGCCGATCTAGCGACGGCGGAAGAGCTCTGGCTTCATGCAGACGCGGCATACGGCGGATTCTTCATGTTGACCCAGCGTGGTCAGCGGGCGCTCGAGGGACTGGCACGCGCTGATTCCGTAACGCTCGATCCACACAAAGGCCTCTTTCTACCCTACGGCACGGGCTGCCTCCTAGTCCGGAACTTGGACGACCTAAAAAAGGCGCACGATATGGACGGGGCCTACATGCCGTCTCTGTCCGACGATCCGGACTTCTTGGATTTTTCGCAACTTTCGCCCGAACTATCACGAGATTTCCGAGGCCTGCGCGTCTGGCTGCCGTTGCAACTGCACGGTGCCGGAGCATTTCGACAGGCGTTGGACGAAAAGCTGGACTTGGCCCAATTCGCTGCGCGGCAACTGCAAGCGATCGACGAAAAACTCCACGACACATTAGAGATCATGGCCGAGCCGCAATTGTCGATCGTCGCTTTTCGTCTCCGCCGCGCGGGCCTCGACCAGGATGCGACGAACACCTTGAACAAGCGACTGCTGGCGGAAATCAACGCGCCACGCCGAGTTTACTTGACGTCTACAGAACTGAACGGCAACTTTGCCATCCGCATTTGCGTTCTTTCGTTTCGGACGCACTTGGATCGGATGCGGGAATGTGTCGAGTTGATCGGCCGAGTGGCCGAGCAGATCCTCTCGTGAAGTGCCGGTGCGACAAGCCGGGACAGGTCACGCTGTGCGTGACAGAGTGCGAAAGCTGGTGTGCACCTGAGTGGCACTGGCGCGCACCCGAGGCCGATTAGCTACTGCGCTGACGACCGCGTGCCGTGAGGCGAGCCGCCGATGGGAGTGTCGAAAGAGAGAGGGCGGCTGGCGGTGAGATAGCTGCGGTTGAAGAGGACACGTTTCAATTCTCGAAATTCGTCGAAGCTGTCAGGGTAGGTCCAGACCGTAATCGTGGTCGCTTCGGGTTGATTTGTGGCGAGAAGCCTGTGGAATTGCGAGTCTTTTTGCAGGGCTTCAGCCAGCGGTTCGCCCATATCGTCGTCCTCGGGAATCAAGATGAACCGATCCAATTCGACGCCACGTTGCACTGCGACCCCCATCTGCGTCGGCCGACGGTATTCAACGCGCTTCAGCGTGTACTTCATCCAGAAGCCGCCGATCGGTCCAAACGTTTCAGTTAATTCGGGCTGTTCTTTCAAACGCCACACTTTCTGCCTCGCCTCGACTTGAAGACGGCCCACGAGTTCGTCCCACGGAACAAACGCCAGCCTGCCGTTATGGAGCCGAAAATGGAGTTCCTTGCCAAAGACGGTCTTGGCCATCGGTGTTGGCAGGTGTTCGATCACCGTAACTGGGGCCGCGGAATTCTGGACGGTTTGCAAGGTGACTTGGACGGTCTCGAGCTCCTGACGGGCCGCTAGAACGGAACGCCGGGCATCGAACCGTTGTTGCTCGGCTTTCGACAGCTCGTCACGCCGATCGGCGATGGCTTGATCCGCTTGTGCGACGAGCATTTGGACTTTTCCGCGTTCCTGCCGCCGAATCGCGATCTCCAAGTCCTGGCGTTTGATTTTGTCTTCCAGGTCGAGGATGTCACTTTCGACGGCGTTTGCTGCTCTGAGTGCGGTTTCGGCATCCTTGGTTAGTCCGGCAAGGTTGGGGTGAACGACCTCCGTATCGGCAACGGGAGCCGCCTCGAGCAACACGTCTCTGGCGCGCACTCCAATCACGATGACGAGGATGATCAGGATCCCCACCAGATTGGCCACGATATCTAGAAACGAATCTTGACCAGGTGCCTCGGCCTGGTTGCCTTTTCTCGTGCGCGTCACCAGGTTTTCCTTTTCACTTCCAAGCCACTACCTTCCATCAATCGTTCCAGTTCGATGAACATGGCCTCGCCACCCGGTGCCACTTCGACGTTCACGACGGGTTTCCAGAATCCGCCGACCAACGCGAGTCCCCAACTGTCGGTGTGCCTCCAGATTTGAGAGACAAATTCGTCAATCTGTTCGGCCAGGTTGTTGTCGACGGTGATGGTTCGCGCATTGCGTTGGTCGCCTTGGTCGGGCAGGATCAGCAATCGATCGGGCCAACATGCGACACGCACTGGGCGAGTGATGCCGGTGGCGTTGCGCGACGCCTTGGGCAGTGCCCAGTTCGCACCGCGGGGTCCACGCATCGCGGCACCCAATGCCGATCCTCTGCGGTTGGTGCCGCCCTGGCCACCCGGTTGTTTCCCGGGGGGAGATGTCTGACCGCCGCGGCGCTGCGGGTTGGATTCCTGTTCTGCGTGCTGGCTTTGATTTTGCGTGCGGCCGTCGTTGGCTCGTTCCGTCGCAGAGTCTTGTTGAGGATCGGCGCTGCTGCCATCGGACTGGCCCGTTGCTGCTCGGCTTCCGCCAGTACCACCTCGTCCGCCTTGACGGGTGCCGGCCTGATGCGTCGGGACGAATCCGCCGCGATGCGTTGCCACCAAGCCACCCCAACCGCCCCCCGCGCCACTTCCTCTACCACTTCCCGGGCCCCCGAACTGGCTGGGCATTGCCGCAGCCAGAATTGCCTGGCGCTGTCGCGCATCTGCTAACGATCGGATGATCAGCTCTCGCAGGACTGGATCGGCGGCGGGGTATTCGAGTTGCACGTCCGCTTCGATCAATTCGTATCCGAATTCGTCGTCCCAAGTCTTCATCGCATTTCGCGCCGCGCCATATGCCTCGGTGCCGTCAGGTCGCACGACCAGCAGCGGGTAAGGTTCGCCCGCTTCACCGACCACACCGTTGGCAGCCAGGTATTCGCGAGTGGCACGAAGTGCGGCGTCAAGCGGATTGCCAGGTCCGAGCGGGCCGTTCAGGTCCGCACCTGTGATGACCAGACCTTCGGGCTGCAACACGATGCCACGCGCCGTACATTCAATGAAGATCGGACGACGCTGTGTGCCGTGTGGGCCACGATAGGGAATGATGGCGAATGACCGAGGATGCTGTTCAGCTGCCAGTTTGGCTTCGTCCAATTGCTGTTGGGCCTGACCGATCGCTTGGCGGAGTCGCGCGAGTTCTTCACTGGCGTTTTCACGCGACTGCACGTCCGACTCGGCAGAGGCCGTAAGGCTCTTGGCTTCGGCCTGGAGCCGTTTCCATTTTTCTTCCAGACGCCGAATGTGATCTTCCAGATGGCTAAGTTCCAACCGATGATCGGCTTGTTTCTTGGTCATCTCCAAGCGTTGTTGATCGAGAATCTCCCGCCGCCACTGGTGGTCTTGTCGAGCGAGTTTGAGTTCTTCGGCCTGATCCAGTTCTTCGGCGGTCGGACCATCGTCCATCGCCACGGTGGCGTACACGCGGGCTTGCTGGACCACCAGCACAAGCAGAACGATGAGGGCACCCATCATGCAGATCAGCACCGCCAAGAACGGAAACAGGGAGACGGTAATCTGCGTTTTGCGGTAGGTTCGCCGCGTCATGCCGCACGATCCTGGTTTGGATTGGCCTGGTTTGGATTGGCCTGGTTTGGATTGGCCTGCTCCACATGCTGTTCGAGAGTCTGGCCAGCGTCGTCGGACGGCCTAACATTGGAGGACTGGAGTTCCACGCGATGAACGGAATCGGTTGGCACAGCGAGTCTCGAGTTCAGCAAATGGATTGTCGCCGCCAGGCTCATCACGGTGTCCTCGAAGTTCTTCGCACCCGCGAGTGCCTGCAAGTTGTCATTCAGTTTCTGTTCCAACGACGTGACGGTGTCGGTAGCGTCCAGCACCTTCGACATGATCTCACTTTGACGGACAAGTTCCTGTTGCTGCGAATACAACAGCCTCGCGTTGGCAGATAATGCCGTCTGCCACTGTTCCCAGCGGAGCCCCATTTTCTCGTCAGTGTCCGCATGTGCCTTGGCCAGTGATTGACTGAGATTCTGCACAGAAGCGTCCAGCGATTGGGTAAGCGAATTACTGATAGTCTCGCCAGACAACTTCAGCATCTGGTTCCATTTGTCGTTGGCGTGGTCGATGGTCGAATGCCAATGTTCGGACTGCGAGCGGACTATCTTCTCCGTTGTGGTGACGACGGCGTTGGCCATCGCTTGCAAGGACGCGGACTGCGGTTCGGAGCCGTTCCCGATGTCGAAACATCCAACGAGTTCGTCGTGAACGCGATCGTCAACGTTGATTAGCAACTGCGTTTCGATGCGATCGACCAAAAACTGAATGAACATCAACACGATCGAAAGGCAGAGTGCAAGTGCCGTTGTGTCGAAGGCCACATACAGCCCAGACAGAAGTGACTGCATGGCGGCATTTGGGTCGGTGGCCAGCAGTTCGGATTGCGCGCCTAATTCGCCAAGCGCCTTGGTGATACCGATAACCGTGCCCAGAAAACCGAGCATGGGTGTGGCCCAGATAATGATCCGGACCAGTGAAAAACTTTCCTGTTGCCGAGCGGCATCGACGTCGGATAAGTACTTGAGCTCCTCGTCGAGACCTTCGCCTGATTGCTTGCGATCGACGAAGTCCACTGCATTACAGAAACGTTGGGCTAGATATGTTTGACGAATGTACTTGGGCAGTTCATCCAGATTGTCCAACAGGCGGGGGCAGGCATCGATCGACGATTCTCCCTCAGCCGACAGATCCACGTTGACTCGTGAAAAGACCAGGTACTGTCCACAGACATCGGCGAACTTGATGAGCAAGGCGGCCAGTCCAACAAAGAACATCCCCGTGGCAAACAGTGAAACCGGGTG
The DNA here is from genome assembly GCA_030744095.1 of Pirellulaceae bacterium. The sequence continues at coordinate 12,113 of JASLRF010000266.1, forward strand.
CGACGCGAAATATCGATTCATCGCCTCGGTGTTTAGAGGTCCTTGGAAGATCAGGACATAGAACACGCTACACGCAGCCGCACCAATGACCAGCGGCCACCCGAGTCCACTGAGGGCTTTGAACAACGAGCTTCGTTCATTCCGTACCGTCACGGCCAAATTCCTTTCACAGTGTCGCTAGCGTTGCTCGCAAAGTGCGCGGCATCGTTCTCGATCAGAAATCGGCGCGTACAGGGCGGGCGGTTGAGTTTTTATCGTTCAAATCCGCAAAATCGATATCGCCGCCTTGAGCGGAAAAGATTGCCAAAGTCTGGCAGTCACCCTGACCGATACGTTTTGCACGTAGAAGCAACACGACATACAAGCAATCCACCTTCCTGGGCACCAAGCGGCACACCAGAGAACGACGCGAGCGCGAATGAGCGTTATCGAATTCGCGGCATCCCAGGGGGGGAGAAGGGCCCAGAAGTCGGTCTTGACGGCATACTGGGCCCTTCTTTGTTTGCACTACGAGTAATACGTGGCGAAACAGTTTGGCGTTTCCCATAACTGCGTTTGCACGATGGGAAAGCCGTGGCTCGCGGCGAATTCATGGATTAGCCGCGCGATGTTCTCGGCCGTTGGGTTCGTGTCGATCAGGTACACCGGTTCGTTCATCTCACGCAAGATGGGAACCATCGGGTCCGCACGCTGCAGAATCATGCGATGGTCAAGGTTGTCGTCGATCCACTGGTTGACGACTCTCTTAATTTCAGAAAAGTCGATCACCATGCCGCGATCATCGAGGTTCTCTGACTCCAACGTAATGATTGCGCGGCCGTTATGGCCATGCAAGTACTTGCACTTGCCGTCGTAATTCAACAAACGATGGCCATAGCAAAAGTCGATCTCTCTAGTTACGCGGAACATTGTTTTCTATCTGCTTCAGATGGCGGGAATCGTGTCGACAGGATCTTGGACGTAGGATGTGAAGTCTGGCAACTGAATCGATCGGAAGGCAGTTTGGCGTTCGGCGCACTTATTACAAGATCCACAATGGCGGTAGCCCACCGGTGCGATACACGAATAAGTCTTCTCCAATGGGAAATTGCTTCCCATGGCCATGACGGCTTGCTTGTCATATCGAGCAAACGGTCGGCCGATCTCCAGAGGTCGCTCCAAGCCGCAATTCAGTGCGGTTTGCAGCGGCTGGAAAAACTTCTCGGTGGCGTCTGTAAAGGGGCTTGTTCCCAGCGAGGCTAGCGCCAAGCGAGGCACGCCGTTGAGTTTACACCAGATCCCCGCCTTGACGATCAGGAGGGCATTTCGCCCAGGAAGGTAAACTTCAATGTCTGCTGATTCGGCGTCCGGAGCGGTTGCGTTGGAGAGGCTCCAGTGATCGCCATAAAGGTCGTTCACGGGAACATCCAAGACCACCAAATCATGGAGATCTGCTGATCGAATCGCACGGAGGTAATCTCTGGCGGCCGCCGATTCGGCTTCTTCCCACCTGAGGCCCGAGCGAATGTACAGGGGCTGGACCTTGCAGCCTGTCTCCAAGAGGTAGGTTATTAGAATGCTGCTATCCAAGCCTCCACTAAACAAAACGCCCGTCGTCGAGGTGGAGTTGGTGGATTTCATGGTATCTTCCGGTCAGCCGCCGAGGGTGCGAGTGACACACTTTAGCGTGTGCCTGGGCATTGTAGGCCTTGTGAAACCTGCATTCGAGGGGACGGGAATGTCGAGGTCTTTCCCGGTTTCTGGAGATTCGACGATTGTTAATCCCGGTTCCAAGGTGACCCGGTGGCTCCCAAGGTTCTCGGGGACGCACGAACGGGACGCACGAACGGGGGCGGGTGTCTTTTTCGGTCGATTTGCGTACCCCGGCTATTGCGTTCTCCTCCGAAAGAGACTCCCGACTGTTCCCTATCACCTGAAGCGAGGGCCCGTGCCCCCAAATTCTTCTTACCGGCTGACCTTGCCTGGTCTCGGAGAGC
>JASLRF010000267.1 GCA_030744095.1 Pirellulaceae bacterium
GCGCGGCGAGCCGATGTTAAAAGTGACCGGCATCGCAGGCATCGAGCCAGTCGCCAAGATCAACTTGTCGAACGTCAGTTTGCCGCCTTCAGGGATCGACTTGTGATCACCCTTCAGAAGCAGAGTCTTAGCGTCTTCGAGGATGCCGCGAGCGTTGATGACGGTCACCTTGCGTCGTTTAGCGAGTTGCTTGAGTCCTCCGGCCAGCGTCGAAATGATCTTGTCTTTGCGAGCGCGAACTTTATCGATATCGATCTTAGGTGCGTTGTAGGTGACACCCCAGTCCGCACTGAGTTCCTCGACTTCACTGATCACCCGTGCGACATGCAGAAGGGCCTTGGATGGAACGCAGCCGCGCAGCAGGCACGTTCCGCCCAACCGGGGCTCCATCTCGACCAGCGTAACATCCATGCCTTCATCAGCGGCGAGAAAGGCTGCCGCGTAACCGCCAGGCCCTCCCCCCAGAACGGCGAGTTGTGTGTGCATTGCATCCCTTCGTCCGTTGATTTTGAGAATTGCGACTTTGTTGGACAACCGATCGTAACCAGAAGCGCGAGAGCGTGAGCAAGGAATTGAGTGCCGTTCCTCGCTCATGCTTCGGGTTACTGTGTGCTGTTCCTCGCTCGCGCTTCGGGTTACCGCTCGGCTGCCGCCCGACGGAATTGGCGTAAAGATGTTTCGCAAGAACCGAACTGACGGCAACAGCATTCTAGCTGTTACCGTCAATTTGAATCGTCTTCGCGGGAGAGTCGCGTTAGCGCGACATGAATTCGATCACGATATTTACGTCGACGGGCAGGCTGATATCGCTTGGGCCCGGTAATCCCTGCACGGTCGCACGAAGCGTCTCCGGGTCGAACGTGACCCAATCGACTGGCTCGGCGCTAGCTTCCTGACTCGTAAACTGATACAGATGCTGGATTTTTTCTTTGTTTCGAACGGTGATCACGTCGCCGGGGCTCATTTGATATGACGGCTTGGTCACCTTGACGCCGTTGATATAGAAATGGCCGTGTGTGATGCCTTGCCGAGCTTGCGGGCGTGTCTTCGCCACACCGGCCCGTCGGAGCACGTTATCGAAACGCCCCTCGCACATCATCATCAACAGTTCGCCGGTGTTGCCTTTCTTGTGAGAGACATCGCCAAAGTAACGTCGCAACTGCCGCTCGCCCAAGCCATAGTAATGCTTGATCTTTTGCTTTTCGGCCAACGCCAGCCCATAGTTCGACGGACGCCGTGGGCGCGTGTGCATACCCGGAGGATTGTCGCGACGATCCGTGGCGCGCCGCGCGCCGCTATCTTCGTAAACTTGAGCTTTAAGTCGACGATTGACTCTCGCCTTGGGGCCATGATAACGAGCCATCCGGTAACGCTCCTAAAAGTCGGTGGCATCTACGCCGGGGTCCTAAACAATTCAGGGAATCGCCCATTTTTACGGAATCACTCAAGGCTGGCAAGGGGGTTTCGCCCGTATCCAGATCAATCCGCCCAACCTGGCCGTCAATAAACGCCCACGGAAGACACGGAATGAAGACTTGAAAGCTTGTATCAGGTCCTACTTTACAAATGAGTCGAGGCTTCAGCGACGGGCACCGACCGCAGGTTGGTCGGGGAGCGGGTCACTGCAACCGAACGATAGCTCGTGCCGGCCCAAGTCACGGCCTCGCTAAATCAATTCCCGCATCGGCAGATGGTCGTCGTCGACCAGATATCGCGGGCGGCCTGTAAGATCGTGGACTGTCGTAGGTTTGGATTGATCCCCATTTTGTGATACAGCGTCGGCCAGTTCCGGGAGTGGCTCCCTCAAGGCCCAACCAGTCCAGCAACCCAGCACAGATACGCCGGTGGAGCTGCCATCAGGACCGAATCGAGTATGTCCAACACGCCGCCCAACCCTGGCAGCCAACGGCTGGAATCTTTGCGTTCCATGTCTCGTTTGAGCAGCGATTCACTGAGGTCGCCGATGATGCCGGCAAGTGCAATCACGACTCCATAGACAAGGCAACCCCACCAGGCTGGAACACGAGCGTCGGCACTGACGATCAATGGGACCAGGCCGTAAAAGAATACGGCAGCCGCAACGGCGGCAAAGACAACGCCTCCGACGGCGCCTTCAATCGTCTTGTTCGGGCTCAACAGCGGCGCCAATTTGTTCCGACCAAACATTCGGCCGCAGGTGTAGGCACCCACGTCGGACCACTTCGCAACAAACACCAGCGACACCAGCGCGGCCATCCCCCACGCGTTGTCGTGGAACATCCTCAACTTGACAACGAAACTCATCAGCAAACCAATGTACATGATCGCGAATGTGGCCAACGCGACGTTCACGATCACGCCACCGGGTTGGCGGTAGCGACGCATCTCGGCGACAAACACAATTGCCAAGGCCGCCGTGGCGGCGGACATCGGCAACCCCATGCCCGCCAGCGGACAATCGATGGGATATACCGCACCCACCAGTTGCCAAGCCATCGGCGCGAAGGCCCCGACGAGGATCAAGGTGACGCCGGTGTAAACGCTCCAACTGGCAACGTCGTGTTTCTTGTTTCGCAGCAAGTCCAGGATCTCGGCCGAAGCGACCCATGAGATCATCAGACTGACCGGTGCGAGCCACACGCCCGGCACGCCGCCATTGAAGAGGAAATCTGCGACCAGCAAACCAAGCAGTGGTATGAGGATCAACATCGCAAACAGCAGCCGCATACGCAGCACATCGATCCCCTTTACCTGGCCAGTCCGCCAAAGCGTCGATCGCGGGCCGCGTAGTCGCGGATCGCATCATGCAAATCACTCACTCGGAATTCGGGCCAACACTTGTCGGTCACCCAGATTTCCGCATAACTGATTTGCCACAATAGAAAATTGCTGATTCGCATTTCACCTGCAGTGCGAACGAGCAGGTCGGGATCCGGCATGCCGGCAGTGTCCAAGTAGTCGGCCAGCAAATCTTCGGAAATGTCTTCTGGCTGCAGCGATTGTTGCTGGACTTCGAAAGCGATGCGTTTGATCGCATCGATCATCTCGGCACGACCGCCGTAGTTGATTGCCAGGCACAGCAGCGTGCCTTGGTTGGCAGCACTCAACTCGATCGTCTTATCCATCTCGTGAAGAACACGATCTGGAATTCCGTCGCGCCGCCCGATGATGCGCACTCGTATTTCCTGATCCATGATCGTAGTGCGTTCTTCGATCATGTACTGTTCCAACAAGTGCATGAGGAAGTCGAGCTCGGTTTGCGGCCGCTTCCAGTTTTCGCTGGACAGGCAGTACAACGTGAGTTGCTCGATGTCCAGACGCGAGCATTCTTCGACGGTCCGTCGCACGCTGGCGACACCTTGCCGATGTCCCTCGATCCGTGGTAGGTCTTGCCGTTGCGCCCAGCGACCGTTGCCGTCCATGATCACGGCGATATGCCGTGGACGACGTTCTGCGTCGACACTTAGTTCGGCGGCGGCAGTCGCAGCGGATCGATCAGACATGGCCACACGAAAGGGAACTGGATGTGTCAATGAAATTCAGCTACTCATTCACAAAAATCGTCTGTTCGCGATCTGGCCCGACCGAGACGATATCGACCGGCCTGCCGACTAGTTCGGTGACGCGGTCCAAGTAACGCTTGGCGCCGTCCGGCAGCCCCGCATAGGTGCGGACTCCCGTGACATCGGTGTTCCAGCCTGGCCACGTTTCGTAAACAGGTTTCACGCGACGTAAGTCATCCACGTGGCTGGGGAAATGGTCGATTTGTTCGCCATCCAGATCGTAAGAGGTGCAGATTTTGATTTCGGGCAGCTGGCTCAACACGTCCATCATCATCAACGCGATGTCGTCCACACCGCTCAACCGTGCCGCGTATCGCACCGCGACCGCGTCGAGCCAACCGCAACGCCGCGGTCTTCCGGTGGTCGTACCGTATTCATTACCCAAATCACGAATCCGTTGACCGTGTTCGTTGTCTTGTTCGGTCGGAAAGGGACCGCCACCCACGCGAGTCGTGTAGGACTTTGCTACGCCGATCACACGGTCGATACAACGTGGTGGTACTCCAGATCCTGCTGCCACGCCAACGCCCGAACTGTTGCTGCTGGTCACGAAGGGAAATGTGCCGTGGTCGATGTCCAACAACGCACCCTGAGCGCCCTCGAACAGCAACCGTTTGTCAGCTTCGATCGCATCGAGCAAGTAAGGCGTGGTGTCAGTGACGTACTGCTTCAGCCGTTTGGCATATCCTTCGTATTCATCACAGATCGCGTCCGTGTCCAGCGCGTCAGACAAGTCGGTATTCTCAGCCAGGCCAGAAAGAAGTCGACGTTTGGTTTCGACAATCCTGGCGACTTTCTGGCGAAAGTCATCGCGAAACAGATCTCCGAGCCGAATCGCGAAGGACCGCCCGACCTTGTCTCGATAGCAGGGGCCAATGCCGCGGAGCGTCGTACCGATGCTCTCACCGCTGACGGGCTCGCCATCCATCAGACGATCCTCGGCGATATGCCAAGGACAGACGATATGAGCGCGGTCGCTGAGCAGTAGGTTTTCGGCGACTTTGATGTTCCGCGCCGTCAGCGCGTCAATCTCCTTCAAAATCGTCGCAGGGTTGATGACCACCCCCGGTGTGACCACATTGATCGCCTTGGGATTGAGAATCCCGCTGGGGATATGGTGTAATTTGTAGACATCGTCGCCAACCACGACCGTATGGCCCGCGTTCGCGCCACCCAAAAAACGGACAACGATTTCGAAATGAGTGGTCAGCAGGTCGACGAGCTTGCCTTTGGCTTCGTCTCCCCATTGCAGTCCAATTACACAAGTTCCCGCCACGTCTCGCTTCCTCCGCCCATGATTGGGTCAAGCCAAACGTATCAGTTTATGGGCCGCCGGGCGGTTCGGTCAATAAGCGCGTCTCGATGGCAACTGCCGCGATTTCTTGGCGTGGCCATCACTTGACCATTCATCTACACTTCGTTGCCATGCAAGAACATCAGCTGCCATGTGGACCCGAGCGGCAAGGCGACGCATATAAGTTATGAATGATCGCCCCAACAGCTGGCGGGCCGACGGTATTACGATTCTCTGTGGACTCAGTATGGGGTGCGCCGATGTCGTCCCTGGAGTCTCTGGTGGCACGCTGGCTTTGATCCTGGGGATTTACGAGCGACTGGTCACGGCAATCAGCCGATTTGATCGCACGTTTGTACGATACGTGAAGCGGTGCCAGTGGCAGGCGGCGGCGAGGCATATCGACTTGCGGTTTCTGGTTTTCCTGGCGGTTGGGCTTGGCTGTGGCGTCGTCGTGATGAGCCTGTTGATTAACCGGCTGTTGGCGGATTCATTCACGCGATCCATTACATTCGCAGCTTTTTCCGGGATGATTTTGGCTTCATCTCTGTTGGTGGCACTGACGATCCGAGCGGCGGCCGGCCAGAAGCCATCTTGCCTGGTAGCGGGATTGGCTGGCGTGGCGATCGCTTGGTGGGCTTCATCGTTGACGCCCACCGCCGATTCGGCACCGCCGAACTTGGCGTGGTTGTTTGTCTGCGGCAGCATTGCGATCTGTGCAATGATCTTGCCGGGTGTTAGCGGCGCGCTGATGCTGCTCGTGCTCGGCGTCTACGCGCATCTCACGGAAATTCCCCACAACCTGCTGCACGGCAAAGAATGCCTGAGCAGCGTCTTGATGCTGCTCGTCTTTGGCAGCGGATGCGCCGTCGGATTACTTTCCTTCAGCAAGGTGCTGAAGTGGTTGCTGGCACGGCATCATGCATTGACGATGTCGATCCTGTGCGGGTTCATGATTGGGGCGCTGCGGAAACTGTGGCCGTTTCAATTGGACCTGACGGAAGATGTCGAGAAATTCAAGTACAAACGGTTTCAGTTGGTGTGGCCAGAAGCGTTTGACGGAGAGTTCATCGCGGTCGTGTTGGCGGCCCTCTTGGCGATCGTCGTGGTCCTGGCGATCGATTGGTCGGTGCGTGCTTCTGTCCGCCGCCTGCAAATGACGAATGACGAAATACCCAATGACGAATGAATGAATCATCCGAGCTAGCGAAAATCGCGTGACCGATGTCCGATCGATGCCAGTCGGTCGGACATATCTTCCAACTGCACGACCACGACATGGATGACTTCATTCTTTCGTTCCAGTTTGCCGTGAGCGATCATCGCACTGGCTCGTCGGGCAATCTGGTCGAAGCGATCCCAAATCTTCTGTCTTACCACGAGGTTTGCTGTCCCGGTTTCGTCTTCGAGCGTGACGAAGGTGATTCCTTTGGCGGTACTAGGCCGTTGTCGCATCAGCACCAGCCCAGCCACGCTGATGCAGCGATTGGCCGGTGCAACCACCAACTGGTCGGCGGTCACAACTCCTAGAGAGCTGAGTTTCTCACGACAAAACGCCAGAGGATGCTGACGCAAGCTCAATCCAGCAGCGCGATAATCGGCGAAGACCTCCTCTTGTTCGGTGAGTCGCGGTAGCCGGGGGGTGGGTGAATCTTCAGAAGTGAGACTCGCCAGTAGGGGCTGATCTTGCGGCTTTTGCGTCTGATCGAGTGCTTGCCACAAGGCACTACGACGATCCAAGTCGAGCGACGCAAAGGCGTCGGCGGCTGCCAGACGCTGCATGGTTGTCTGGCCCAATCCGCTACGTGTGGTCAGTTCGGCCATCGACCGAAAGCGACCAACTTGTCTGGCGCGGACAAGCGTCTGGGCTGCGGTGTGCCGAAGGCCCTGTACCAATCGCATCCCCAGGCGCAGGTCCAACCGTGGCGAGACAGAATTGTCCGTGGGGGTTGGTTCCAGCGTACAGTCCCAATCGCTGTGATTCACATCAATTGGCAGAATTTCAACGCCGTGATTTTGCACGTCGCGAATCAGCTGTGCTGGTGCGTAGAACCCCATTGGTTGGCTGTTGAGCAGTGCCACGGTAAAGGCGGCCGGATGGTGATGTTTAAGCCAGGCCGACACGTAGCTTAGGATGGCAAAACTGGCAGCGTGCGACTCGGGAAAACCGTATTCGCCGAACCCGCGTATCTGTTCGAACAGCCGGTCGGCGAAATCTTGCGAGTGGCCTCGTGCCAACATGCCTTCGATTAACTTCTTGCGAAAGTTATCGATCAAGCCAGGCCGTCGCCAGGCACCCATCGCGCGCCGCAACTGATCTGCTTCTCCTGGCGTAAACCCCGCTGCGACGACCGCCAACTGCATGGCCTGCTCTTGAAAAAGAGGGACTCCCAACGTGCGTTCCAAGACTTTACGGATATCGTCGTTGGGGTAGGTGGCCTCCTCTTCACCACACCGACGCCGCAAGTAGGGATGCACCATGTTGCCCTGGATTGGACCGGGCCGCACGATTGCCACTTCGATCACCAAATCGTAGAACCGTCGCGGACGCAATCGTGGCAGCATACTCATTTGTGCGCGGCTTTCGATTTGAAACACGCCAATCGTGTCTGCCTGGCCCATCATGTCGTAGACGGCGGGATCATCGTGCGGAATGCTGGCGATTGTGATTTGTTGGCCGGTGTGCTGTTGCAGCAGGTCGAAGCACTTGTGAATTGCCGTTAACATGCCCAGACAGAGGCAATCAACTTTCAAGATCCCCAGCGTCTCCAGATCGTCCTTGTCCCATTGAATGACGGTCCGATCGGGCATGGCGGCATTTTCGATCGGCACCATTTCGCACAGCGGTCCTTGCGTGATCACCATGCCGCCGACGTGCTGGGACAGGTGGCGTGGAAAGCCGAGCAACTGATCGACCAAGGCGCTGAGTTGACGTCCGAGCCGAGATCCTGGGTCGATGCCGCTTTGCAAACATCGTTCAGCGGACACCGCCTGATTGCTTCGCCAATCCGTGTTCTTGGCCAGGGCATCGACACGGTCGAGCGACAGTCCCAGTGCTTTGCCGACATCGCGGACCGCGGACCGTGGCCGATAGGTGATCACCGTCGCTGCGATCCCGGCCCGGTGGCGACCGTACTTTTGATAAATGTACTGCAAGACTTCTTCGCGCCGTTGGTGTTCGAAATCGACATCGATGTCCGGCGCCTCGTCACGTTCGCGGCTGACAAACCGTTCGAACAGTAGATTCGACTCCATCGGATCGACAGCAGTTACGCCCAGGCAATAGCAGACAGTTGAATTGGCCGCTGACCCACGGCCCTGACAGAGGATGTCGCGCGAACGGGCGAAACAGACCAGATCATAAACCGTCAGAAAGAAGGCTTCGTACCGCAGGTCGTGGATCAGCTGCAGTTCGTGATCAAGCTGTGCGACGACCTTGTCCGGAATCTGCCCATACCGTTGCCGGGCACCTTGCCAGGCGAGACGGCGTAGATATTCCAGCGGCGTTTCGCCCGGCGGAGATAGCTCGCGGGGGTATTCGTAACGCAGTTCGTCCAGAGAAAACGTGCAGCGGTCGGCCACTTCCAAGGTGCGGCGGATGGCTTGGGGGATGCGCGCGAAGACCGCTTGAACTTCGGCCAATGTTCGCAAGTGACGCTCGGCGTTGGGCAGCAGACGCTGGCCGAGCTCAGCCACGGTTGTGCCATGTCGAATGGCGGTCAACACATGCTGCAACGGCATTCGCGCAGGAATGTGATAATGCACATCGCCGGCAGCCACCAGCGGCACGTCTGTGGTGTTGGAAAGTTGAAGCAGGTCATCCAAACGCCGTCGGTCGGCCGTGCCGTAATGTAATTCGCCCAATAGATAACAGCAGTCACCAAAGATATCACGGTAAGTGTGCACGGCCGAAGCCCGTTCGGCGGGCTGCCGGTACGGATCGTTTTGATGCGCGGGAACGACCATGGCTAATAAGCCCTGGTGGTGTTCAGCGATATCGGCAACGTTCAGTTCGCAAGCCCCTTTGGTGGTTCGCCGTCGACCGAGGGTCAGCAAGCGAGACAGTCGACCGTAGGCGGCGCGGTCCGTGGCCAGCAGCACGACGGGCGGTCCGTCAGTTGGTGTGATTTCGGCACCGTACAGCAGCTTCAATCCGCTCTCTTTTGCCGCCGCATAGGCGCGGACGATGCCGGCCAGACTGTTGCGGTCGGTGATGGCGAGCGCCGTGTATCCCAACTCGACTGCCCGCGTCACCAGTTCGTCCGAGTGAGATGCCCCTTCCAGGAACGTGAAATTTGTACGGCAGTGTAGTTCCGCATAAGGCAGGACGCCGTGCCTGGTTCTGGCTTGCTGGGGCCGAGCTTGTTGGGGGCGTCGTTTCGGCAGATCAGGGGCTTCAGGCATGTTTCTGCTTCCTATTCAAACACACCATGCAACTGCCAGCGTCTTTCGTGCAGGCAGCGAAATAACCAGAAACGGCGGCCTTCCACTGTCTCTACGCGGTAGTAATCGCGGCGAATGCCACGCTGTCTCCACCAGCCGGTTTCAATCCGTTCCGGGCCCCAATGTCGCGTGACCTCATGCTTGTTGCCGAGATAACAAAAACTGATCGGTGGGCCGTCGGGTGCGACCGCCATGACTTCCAGCACGTGCGGTGGATCCAATAGTTGCAACGGTCGGTCCAGCAGTCCAAAGATTGGCGGTCGCGAGCCCGTTGTGCGTTTCCCCGTCTTGTGATTTTTTGTGCCGCCGCCAACCAGAGGCACGTAGCAGAATGCGCGTTCCGGCTGAGCATCTCGTTGCAGTACACACCGGACCACAGCCTCGCGACCCAGTTGGCTTGCCAGGCAATCAACGAGTGTGGCGATCTGGGGTGAATCAACGTTCCGCTGATGTTGGTCGAAGAGCTCTTGCTGGCGCGCGAGCAGACGCGCGTGGTGGTTGGCCTGAAGTGCGACGCTGGTGGCCGGACCAGGCAAAGGTAGCCTTTCAAGTTGCGTTTCTACCAGCTGCCACACATGTTCGGCATCCGCGCTCGCGCGGAACAGACCAACCTCCCATGTGACGGGGAGTGTGTCCTGGCAAACGATGCGGCCACGTAATCGCACGACACCCCGATCGTGATCGGCTAGCGTAAAGCAGAGCCGTTCCACCAACTGACGAACAACCCGCTCGACCGCTTTCCGTTGCGGCACGGGATATTCGAACAACCACTCGGCCACAAACTCCAACGGTGGTTGAATTGGTTGAATCAGTTCGGTTATTTTGCCAAACGTCTGGTCAAGTCGTTGTAACAATTGTGGACCGAAACGAGATTCCAGTTCGACGCGCGGCAATTCCAGCAATTCGCCAATCTGTTGCAGGCCCAGACGCTGCAGAATATCCACCGTTTCGTCCGGGAGGCGCAGCGCGGCCAGCGGTAAGCGTTGGATCGTCTCTTCCGGTGAGGCCATTTCTGGCGATGCGGTTTCTGGCGATGAGGCGTGGTTTGACTCGGCTTGAGAATGTGCCCCGTAATCAAAATGTGCCCCGTCGCCAAAATGTGCCAGCGCCCAAGCGGCGCCCAGCGTGTTGCTCAGCCCCAGACTCACACCTAATCGTTGTTGATGAAAGCTTCGTGTGATCTGTTCGGCGAATGCTGGTTCGCCTCCAAATAGCGATGTCACACCGGTCACGTTCAACAGCAGAGTGTCCGGCGCGGCAGCCTCTTCCAGGCCGACCAGCGGGCTAAAGCGATGGCACCACGTGGCCAGTTTGATCAACGCTGCACGATCTTCGGCTGGGGCGTGGGTTTCCAAATGCAACGTTGTTTTTTCGCCAGATGTTGGGCTCGTAGTTTTGTGATCCGCGCGTCGCAACAGCGCCGTCGCTTCGGCTACGGGGAGGTTCACTTGGACACCTTGCTGTCGTGCCAGGCGCGAACAGGCCAACACGCAGAGGCCACGGCGCGTGCGATGTTGCAGAATCACGGGACGTTGTTCAAGCTCGGGCTTGTCGTGAATCAACCGTTGAATCGGCCAATTGGGTAGCCAGATTGCCAGGATGCGCTGCATGAATGTCACCTGTCCGCTCGTCAATTTCCAAGTCGATCGTCCGCTGTGTCGAACCACCGCGGCAGCGCAGTAATGCAATTTTCAACCGCCAACTCAAGGCGCCGGGATCCGTGTGTGATGCGTTGTTCCGGTTGTCGCTTGCCGGAGCATGTGCGACAGGAGAGATCAACAATCGCACATCAGCCCAAGAAGATTCCCGCTGCGCGGCTGCGGGACGAACCAGCAGGCCCAAACAACCACTGGTCTCGACCGCCAATTGCAAACGACGAAAAACGCGGCTGTCCAATTGTTGTGGCCAAGCGACCACGGCTGCGACATGCGGACAACGCAACGCCTGATCGAGCGCCCATTGGCCCCGCTTGTCCCATTGGTCCTGCGTGCCCCGTTGGCCCTGTCGCTCCTGTTTGCACTGCACCCGGCGAACCACGATCGTACGCTGCAAATCCAATCCCCCAGCGACTGCGGCTGGTGGATGAAAATTGTGCTGTGGGTCGATTACTACCAACGCTCCACCCTCGCGACATGCTTCACGTGCGGCACGCAACGCCAGCATCCCAGTGCCACAGCCTGGCCCATCGCCCAACCACTCGACCAACGAACCTCGCAACAACCCTCGTCCCGGCAAAGCTGTATCCAGGGGGCCACAACCGGTAGAAATACGTCGGCGCGCGTGGACGCTCTCAGGCCGCTCCAGTCGGCGTAGCAGCGAATCGAGTTCACGGATTTTTGGGTGCGGGTGCATGATTTGCCTCGGGAATGTCATTATTTCATTATCGGGCAAATAGTGTACGTAAGTATACTAATAAAGCAAGAACGAATATGAAAGTTTCTCGAGGCGCAACGGGCTGAGAGACAGAAGATGCTTTCAGGTAAGGAGTTAGGCATCAATGAGTCCTGCCCCCTTTGATCGTCTTCCACCGGTTATGAAAAACCGGTTGTGGCGTGTCCTATCGCGCTTCTAAACTCGCACACACAATTTCCTTGTCATTGCGGATAAATATGTGTCGATTTGCGAAGGCGGGGTGAGACCAGCAGACGCCACCGCGTTTATTCAACTGGTTTCGTGTAGGCTCGATCAGTTTAGCGCGGCTGATCTCGTCAAAGCCTTGTGGCGATAGCTTGCAAATGATCAACTCGCCCCTTTCGTTGAACA
>JASLRF010000268.1 GCA_030744095.1 Pirellulaceae bacterium
GTGACTTGTCGAATGTTAGACAAGTAACGCGCCTCGATCGGTTCGTCCAGCTTGTCGGGGTCCGCAAAGGAAGTGTCTACGACAATTCCCATCGCGATGACGAAACCAAGGGTCACAAGAACTTGAAGATGCAATCGACGCACGATCTTCCTCCAACAAGACAGTTGACTTCACGATGACAAAAAATGAATCGCCAACACGACGACCCGCGCCATTATAAACGCCAGGAGAGGCGGGCCACAGACCTTGGATTCTTGCCTGGTCTGTTCGCCGTCGGCGCCGAGCTTGCGACGCCGAATCCGCAGGCCCATGATACAGCGTTGATCGACGAACGGTGCTCTGTCACCCTTCAAGGGTCGGAGACGAATGTCTCCCCGGAAGGCTTGTATCGGGGTTTTTTCGCCAAATGAGCCAAGTTTTTAGTGACGGGCACCGACCGCAGGTTGGCCCGGGAGCGGGTCGCTGCAACCAAGCGATCGCTCGCGTCGGTCTGAGGCACAGCCTCCCTAGTTACTTTGCGGTATTTGGACCGACTTGGTGACCTGTTGTTTGTACTGGCGCGGGTGGCCAACGCGAAGGCTGAAATCGCTGATACGGGCTGGCAAAAGCCGTCGGCGGGTTGATTCATGCTGGGCACGTCGAGAGAACGAGCGAGTTTTCACCCATTTCTTGGTCTGCTAACTGATCTTTGGACTTTCTTGGGTTCTTTACTTGACCCGCCCGTCCGGCTACGTTGTTACGCAAATCGTTCGTCATCTCGTGTTCCAGGCAAACTCGTTTCTCAGCGAACGACGGCACGAGCCCCGAACATAGGTGTGGATTTTTTGACGCGACGAGCTAGGCGGTTGATTCGCGTCCATCGTTGTTCTGTCAGGGAGTGTGTACGATGAGACATCATTTTCTTGTGGCACTTTTGACGTGCCTGCTTTGTTGTTTGGTGGGGGCGGGCAGTTTAGTTGCGCAAGCAGTCGATGAGGCTTCAGCCGATGCCGCCGGTGAGGCCGCCGGTGAGGCGGGTGATGAAGGTGGCGATGTACCGGTGCCCGTGCCTGTTGTCACTGACGCAGAGACCGCGAACGTCCGAGCGCGAGTCAACGAGATGGAAGTTGAGCTCAAGCAGGCGCAGCTGGCGGGTAACAATGCTTGGATGTTGACATCCTCAGCGCTCGTGCTGTTTATGACCGCGCCCGGTCTGGCGTTCTTCTACAGCGGCCTGGTACGTCGCAAGAACGTGCTCGGCGTCATGATGCAGTGCCTGTTCCTGATGGGCATCATGACGATTGTCTGGGGACTGTGGGGCTATTCGCTCGCTTTCGGAGACGGCATTGCCCTATTTGGAGGCGGTAGTGTCGTTGGGGATTTTAAATATCTGTTCATGAACAATGTCAAGATGGTTGGTGGTGACGCGCCGGGCGATGCCTTGCCTGACCTCACGTTCATGGTTTTCCAAGGCATGTTCTTCATCATCACACCCGCGCTGATTTGCGGTGCCTTCGCCGAGCGGATGAAGTTCAGCACGATGGTCGTGTTCTTGGTCCTGTGGGGAACATTCGTCTACTGCCCTTTGGCCCATTGGGTTTGGGGTGGCGGGATTCTCGCTTTTGGTGCAGAAGGCGCTTTGGCGGGCGGTGCACTGGATTTTGCCGGCGGGACGGTCGTGCACATTAGTTCTGGTGTTTCCGCATTGTTGTGCGCGATTATGATTGGCCGTCGTCTGGGCTACGGCCACGACGACATGCGTCCCCACAACCTGACTTACACGGCGATGGGTGCCGCCATGCTGTGGGTGGGCTGGTTCGGTTTTAATGCCGGTAGCGCGGGTGCGTCCAATGGCCTGGCTGCGAACGCATTCGTGGTAACTCATTTCTCGGCGGCTGCCGGGGCGATAGCGTGGGCTGGCATGGAATGGTTCAAGCGGGGAAAGCCAAGTATCCTCGGGACAGCTTCAGGCGCTGTCGCCGGATTGGTCTGCATCACGCCAGCATCAGGTTTTGTTCAACCGATGCCTGCACTGATCATCGGTCTGGCAGGTGGCATCGTCTGTTATTTTGCCTGTTCAGCCGTGAAAGCAAAATTCCAATACGACGACTCGCTGGACGCTTTTGGCGTTCATGGCATCGGAGGAACGTTGGGTGCTCTCTTAACGGGCGTGTTTGCCACGAAGCACGTCAATCCCGATTACGCCGATGGCATATATTACGATCTCACGAGTGGAACAGCACTGATGATTGGCCAAATAGTGGCCATCGTCGTGACCTGGGCCTTTGCGTTGGTCGGCACGTTCATCATCCTGAAGGGACTGGACTTGACGATGGGCTTGCGTGTTTCTCAGGAAGAAGAAACGCAGGGACTAGATCTCAGCCAGCATGGCGAGGAAGGATATATTGTCTCGTAGGCGACATGCCATTGACCGCACCGCGGAACCTGGTGTTCAAGGGCTTAACCGCCTGCGTGCCATTCACTGCCGAGGAGTATAGACATGAAAAAAGTCGAAGCAATCGTTCGACACTTTAAACTGGAAGACGTAAAGAACGCCCTCACCGAAACCGGCGTCCACGGGATGACCGTCACCGAGGTGCGAGGGTTCGGTCGCCAAAAAGGCCATACGGAAATGTATCGAGGGACGGAGTACACAGTCGACTTCGTACCGAAGGTAAAGATCGAAGTGATCTGCTCGGACGACAACTTGCAAAAGGTCGTGGACACGATCCTCAAGTCCGCCCAGACGGGACAGATCGGCGATGGCAAGATCTTCGTCTACGACCTACAGGATTCGATTCGGATTCGGACAGGCGAAACGGGTGAAGAGGCGCTGTAGGCAGCGTACATCGTGCGGTTCCTTGTTCGGCATTCACGTCGCCACCGAAGGCAACATTTGTTAATCTGATAAGGTGGAAGAGACGTCGATCGCGTCTGTCTCTTCCGCCTTTTTTTCTGAATCGCCGTCAATCGGAATCCCCTTCGACGCCCATGCCGTCCGGCCCACATTTTCGCCCTGCTATCATTGAATCGCGCAAGAAGTTGGTCGAGGGACGCGCGAAGCTCCGCGCGCAACACGATCGCGGTTCGCCCGGCGTCCAAGTTTGCGCGCGTCTGACGGATCTATTGGACACCGTCTTACTGGACCTGTACCACGACGCGCTCAGCCTCGAGAAAGGGCGGATCGAACCACTCATTACACTGGTGCCGCACGGTGGCTATGGACGACGTGATGTCGCCCCGTATTCGGACGTGGATCTGATGCTTTTGCACGAGCGTGGAACGGCTGCCAAAGTTCAACCATTCGTCCGCCGGTTTACTCAGAGTATTTACGACGCAGGGCTGGACCTTGGTTTCAGCGCGCGAACGCCACGACAAGCGTGCACGCTGGCCCTACAGGACCCGACGATCTTCACGTCCTTGGTGGAATCGCGATTTCTGGGCGGTAGTGTGCAGCTGTTCGCCCGCTTTTTCAACAAGTTCCGTACAAACACCCTGCGCCACTGCGCCTCGTTGATCACGCGGATCGAAGCGGCCCGCCGCGAGGAGCGCCACCAATATGGCGAAACGATCTACCTGCTGCGGCCGAACATCAAGCGATCCCAAGGCGGATTGCGGGACCTCCAATTGATCCGCTGGATTGGCTTCGCCCGCTACGGCGAAGCGGAGTACAAGAGCCTCGAGCGAGCCTCTGTCTTGCACAAAGAGGATCGGCAGCGGATTCGAGATGCTCGTGAGTTTCTTTTGCGATTGCGCAATGAACTTCACTTTCACGCTGGTAAGTCGCAGGACCAACTGGATAAGGAGGAGCAGGTAAGGTTGGCCCAAAAATCTGGAATCCCAGGTGACGAAAGTGTCCTGCCCGTCGAGAACTTCATGCGGCAGTACATCGAACATACCAGCGATGTGCGGTATGTGACAACAAATATCCTCTCGAAAGCCAAGCAACGTCTGACGCTGCCAAGCCTGTTGGGGCCGCTGTTTTCTCATCGCGTTGGCAACGACTTTCGAGTCGGTACGCGCCATATCTCGGCAACGCGCCAAGGCCTCGTCAAGGTTTGCGAGAACTTGGAAGAAGTTCTGCGGCTCATGGACCTGTCCAACCGCTACAACAATCGCATCGACCAACCAACATGGCGAGCCATTCGTCATTCGATGATCAGCCGCCCACACATAGATGTGTCTCCACGTGCGGCTGAATTGTTTCTCTCACTTCTGTCGCAACCACCCCGATTAGCAAGTCTTCTACGTCGGCTGCATGAATTGCGTGTGTTGGAGAAACTGGTCCCCGCTGTTGCTCATGCTCGCCATTTGATGCAGTTTAACGACTACCACAAATACACCGTCGATGAACATTCCATTCGGACCGTCCAAGCCGCCACGACGTACCAGGAAATGGACGGACCGCTGGGTGAGGCCTACACCGGAATTCGCAGCAAACGAACATTGCACCTGGCCCTGTTGGTCCACGATCTGGGCAAGGGGTTCGATGAAGATCACAGCGAGGTCGGCCGCCGGCTCGCCGCCGAGACCGCCGTGCATCTAGGGCTCCCGAAACATGAGACCGAAATCCTCTGTTTCCTGGTCCACAAACACCTGCGTATGTCACATCTGGCTCAGCGACGCAATATTCACGATGACACCGTGGTAGCGGAATTCGCCTTTGAAGTCGGGTCACTGGAGGTTCTTCAGATGATGTACGTCCTGACCTGCGCAGATCTCGCCGCCGTTGGGCCAGGAGCCTTGAATAGCTGGAAACTGGATTTGATCACACAGCTTTACCAGCGCACTTCGGAGTATCTCGCTGGCGAGTCGGCCACAGGATCAGGTGGCAGCAACCCACAGATTCGAAACCAGATTCGGGCGCTCATTGCCAACGCACCCAATCGAGATTGGTGGCACGCCCAAATCAAGGCGTTACCGCGGACTTACCTGGCAGACACACCTCCCGAGACGATTATCAACCAATTGGGGCAACTCAAGGATCTTGCACCGACATCGGCCGTGGCCTGGGGACGCTATCTACCGGAACGCGCTGCCGTGGAATACACGATCGGCACATACGAGACAATCACACCCGGCATCTTCTATAAGCTGACGGGCGCTTTGACAAGCAAAGGTTTGCAAATTCTCTCGGCGGAGATTCACCCTCTCACGGACCGCTTGGTATTAGACCGATTCTTCGTCAGTGACACGGACTATTCCGGGGAACCGCCGCCCGAACGGATCGAAGAAGTAAACCAGGCTCTGGCAGCCGCGTTATGCAATTCAGACGATGTGCCACCGACGTTTCGACGACTGTGGTACAACGATGCGGCAGCCGACGTCGACGCGGTGGGACATGTGCCTGCCCAGGTGCGAGTCGATAACAGCACATCGGACCAGTACACGATCCTTGATATTTTCGCGCACGACCAAATGGGCCTGCTCTATACGATTGCCCGGACCATGTTCGAACTGGAATTGTCGGTCCACATCGCGAAGATCGGCACGTATCTCGATCAAGTTGTCGATGTCTTCTATGTGACTGATCGTGACGGTGCGAAGATTTTGGACGAACGCCGGATTGGCGAAATTCAACGGCAAATCCACATAGCGTTGGATGCACTGGTGGCCACACCTCAGTAGCCTCTAATCTCTAATCAGGAGTCGGAGAGATGATAAGGCAACAGTGATCGTTGGCATGATCACTAGGCGGCTTCGCCCATCCCCGGCAAGGTCTTGCCCTGGAGTTCATAGACATATCGCAACACTTCGGCCATCGCGGCATACTGCTCGGAGGGAACTGGTTTGCCAATCTCGACTTCCTTGAAAATCGCTCGCGCCAACGCCTTGCGTTCGACAATGGGCACATTGTTTTCCAGAGCAATACGGCGGATTTTCTGAGCCACGATGCCAGCCCCCTTGGCCGTCACGATGGGGGCCTCCATCGTCTCGTGATCGTATTGAATGGCGATCGCCAGTTCCGTCGGGTTGGTCACCACAACGTCCGCATTCGGCACGGCGCTGCGCATCCGATTGAGCACGAGTTGGCGTTGGATAGCGCGCCGCCGAGCCACGACCTGGGGATCACCCTGGAGCGACTTCATTTCCTCGCGCATCTCTTGTGTCGTCATCTTCAAATCTTGTTCATGCTTCCAGCGTTGGAAGGCGTAATCCAAGATCGCCAGAACCAGCAGGGCAGCGCCGATTTTGATGCACGTCCAAAAAGTAATCTCGAACAGAAAAGTGGCGATTGACAGGGGCGCCATTTCGGCCAGTCCCAAGATGTCGTCACGTTGCCCCCAAAGCGACCACCCGGCCACCGCAGCCACGACCGTGATCTTGAAAATGCCAAATCCAAAACGGACGACACTGGAAATCGAAGCCAGCCGCTTCGCCCCTTTTAGAGGGCTGATGCGACTGAGATCGAAACCGAGTTTTGAAGGCACGAACAAAAACCCGACCTGTCCCAGATTCGCCAACACAGCCACAACAAAAAGTGTTGTAAAGATCGGCAATACAACTTTGCCCAACCTGTAAAGTACGCTGATCCACTGGCTGACAACTTCGGTTTGATCGATGGCGAGCCCTGCCTCGCCGCGCAGTTGGCGACGCGCCAGGTCCATGAAAAACTCCACAAGTCCTTCGCCGAAATACATCATCGCGGATACAGCAGCCAGTAAGAGCAGCGCCGAGGAGAGATCCTGGCTGCGTGCAACCTGTCCCTGCTCGCGGGCCTGCTGCCGGCGATGCTGCGTCGCGTCGTGTTGCTTCTCGCCGAATTGTTCGGCCATTGCTACCCTTGCCAGTGGCCTTGTTCAGGCGCGCCGGGGCACGCCGGCAGGCCCGACCTACATACCTGTCAAGACCTCGGTCATGCTCTCAATCACCAGTTCAGTCCGCTCCTGGAGAACCCAAGCGACCGCTCCCAGCGATAATGCCAGGGTGACCATCATCACCATCGCATTCAAACTAAAGCCGACGGCAATTACGTTGAGTTGTGGCAGCGTTCGACTGATCAATCCGAGTACCAGGATTGCCATCAGCAACGCGACCATCACTGGCGCGCCAGCGCGGATCCCCATTAAGAAACTCTGGTGGATAACGTCCGTCAATGCGGCAATGATTCCCGCGGGCAGATCGTGGACACCCGGAGGTCGCCAGCGAAAAGTCTCCAAGAGCGCCCGGATGAGCAATCGGTGACCGCCGATCGCAATGAAGAACGACAGTGCCATCGTTTCCAACAACTGGGCAAAAACTGGTACGGATTGGTTGAAAGTTGGATCAAAGACATCCGCCAACGACATGCCGCTCATCTGACCAATAATCTGACCCGTCAGTTGTAAGCCGCTGAATAGGATTTGCACGGACATTCCCAGCAACAGGCCCAACACGCCTTCCCGCGCCAACATCAGTGTCATCTCGATGATGTTGCCAGGCAACGGAACTTCATGGCCCAAATAGAGCGACGTGACGATCATCGCCAAGGCCACGGCAAGCAGGCCACGAACTCGGAACGGAACACTCCGCGAGCCAAAAATTGGTGCAGTCATGACCAGTCCACTGACGCGAGTGAGCACCAGCACGAAGAGGATAAGCTGATCGAGATAGAGTTCCAGAAGCGGAGTCATGGCCTGTCTTGCAATGCACTGATGAAATCCGGCAAGCCGAATGTGATCCGTCTCCGCACTATCCGCCCATCACAATCCGTGGGATGTCCATGATGAGGTCCTCTGAATACTCCATCATGCGCTGTACAAGCCACGGCAAGCAAAACGCGACGGCGACAATCATGGCGACAATCTTGGGCACGAATGCGATTGTCTGATCTTGGATTTGCGTCAAGGCCTGCAGAAGACCGATCAGCAAACCCATCACGACGCCGACCAAAAGAACTGGCGCGCCAATCAGTAAGGCGGTCATGAGGGCATTACGAGCTAAGTCGATCGCATCTTCAGGGTTCATAGCCTTCGCCTCGCTGCAAGTTGGCAGTCCGTAGTCCACTGCGCGCGGATTCTCCTCACGGTGTGGCACGGGCGTCACGAATATGGCGCGAAGCTCTCCAGGAGCATGCCAATCACCAAACGCCAGCCATCGACAAGCACAAACAAAAGCAGTTTGAACGGGAGCGAAATCATCACCGGTGGCAACATCAACATTCCCATCGAGATGGTGACACTGGCTACGACGATATCGAGAATCAGAAATGGTAAATAGATCTGAAATCCGATGAGGAATGCCGTCTTCAGTTCGCTGAGCATGAATGCCGGCAACAGGACCTGGATCGGTACATCGGCGTAATCGCTGGCCTCGTCGGACATCGTTCGAGATTCTTCAGGAAGGTAGTCGTAGAACAGCCAGACATCATCGTCGTTTTTTGCGATTATGATCTGGCGACTCATGAAGCGACGTATCGGTCGGGTTCCCGCCTCCCACGCTTCGTCCAAGCTCATCTCAATTTCAGGATCTGTGTACGGTCGAATGCTCTCGTCGTAAACTTCAGTCCACACCGGTGTCATGATGAGCAGCGTCAT
>JASLRF010000269.1 GCA_030744095.1 Pirellulaceae bacterium
AGGAATTGTCCAGCAGCGTCCATCAATCACATGGCAACGAGCAAGTTCTTAAAACGAAGACGGCACGTCACGCGCTACGACCAATTCGCCGCCCTCAGATAGTATGATGAGACGCCGGCCCGCCGCGATCAACGACCCTGATCCCAGACCATCGACTGACCATTTGACCTCTCCCGTCGTCAACTCCATGCACTTCAACGCCCGCGCCGCGTCAGTGTCGCCGTCGATTCCATAAAGGAATCCGTCGATCAACACGCACGAACTAAACTGGTTCTGCATCTCCTTGTTCGACCAGACGACACGTGGATCGGCTTCCGTCAGTTCCAGCAGTGCACACCCACGATTGTAGCCAGACGAAATAAAGAGGTATCCGCCGGCCAAGATCGGATCCGCACCGTTGGCCCCAAACTGCGTCAACCAGCGATGCTGCCACGATACCTCGCCCGTCGCAGCATCCACGCTGGAATAGAATTTCCCCGACGCCAGGAACATGGTCGTCTTTCCCGCCACGGTATGAAGCAATGGCGTCGTGTAACCGGCCTGACCATCACCTGTCTTCCAAATCAACTCGCCCGTCGTCTTCTTGAACGCTGCGCCGGCATCGCCCACGTTCAATAGCAGCATATCGTCTTGCACAACCGGCGAACCACCAAATCCCCAGCCAGGTATTCGCGCACCTGTTTCCTCTTGGACGTTCTTCGACCATTTGATTTGCCCCGATCCGGCAGACAGACAGAACAACTGCCCCTGACGACCTAGCGTGTAGACGGTGTCACCGTCCACGGTAGGAGTCGCCGTGGGTCCGCCATCGAAGAAGCGGGCGTCGAGAGGGCTATCGTACGAGTGCTTCCACCGTTGGGCACCCGTCTCCACATCCAGGCAGACCACTGTATCAACGTTGTCAGCGTTGCCCATCGTGAACAACCGGTCCTGACTAATGGCAACTGTGGAAAAGCCGATTCCCACAGATGCGCGCCAGACGACAGGCGGCCCGCTAGGCGGCCACTCGGACGTCCAGTTGGTTTCTCGACTGATCCCATCGCCAGTCGGCCCACGCCACTGCCCCCAGTCTTCGGCTGGGCTGCGAGTTGCCGGCAGGAACAAAATCGCCGTGAGAAAGCAGGGAAGCACGCAATGATTGGCAAGTAAACTCATACTCAGTGGGACCCGGTTGGTGATGGAAGTCCCCTGATTCTAACTCGCCGGCGATGGGTTTGCCGACCGGTGCTGGAAACAACTTGTTGTGCGAGGGTCTTCGAGGCCGCACTCGTCCCGACCTAGGGGCTCGCCGGCACTGCACTAGCACGAGAAAGCTCGTATCAGGTTCTTCTGTACAAATGAATCAAGTCTTCTAGTGGCTGCCTTGAAAAAATAATCGAACTGCCCCAACAAGAATAGTCGCTGTTCGCTCTGCGAACTTGGCGAAATGTTCGCAGAGCGAACAACGACTATGCGACAATTTGGGCCGCGAACAAGCGAAGCGAAGTTCCGGCAAACGACTGCGGAAATGCACCCGCCTTCCGGAGCCTCACGCGCCAGATCAACAACTCACTCACCCAGACAAATCACGCGCCCATCGGTTGTCGACACGAACAGCATCTTTTGTGCGGCGGCCATCCCATCCCACGACGGCAGCCAATCCAATTGGTATTCGCCCAACATACTACCATCTTTCGCAGAAACGGCCTGCAAGACACCGCCTTGACCACCGACGAGGGCCACGTCCTGCTCAGCAAGTTTCTCGGCGATCCGCGGGTCACGGGCCATGATCCGCGCGAACGTCTTTTCTTCGTCGATCACGTCCGGGGGACCCGCTACGAAAATCGTGTCACCTGTCTTAACCATGGCACGCACCAACAGTGGTATGTCTTGATTCCAACGATGCCTGACGAACGAAGCAGAACCCGCATTACCCGATCGAGGCCGCCGGAAAGCGAACTGCACACCGCGACCGAACTTACCTTTGACCGACTGAGCCCCCGCCAGCGTTCCATCGTTCTTGTGCCCCGATGCGTCCTCAGCCGTGCCCCCTTCAAACGTGCATGCCAGCACGAGCCGCTTGTCATCAGTGGGTGATTTTTCTCGGCTTGATGCACGGAGCGAGATTTCATCAGCGCTCAGCGCCGAGTGATAAATGCGCACTTCGTCAATCATCCCGGTGAAGCCCAACGGGCTGTTGTAGTCTCCGACCGCACTGGCGTCATCCGCACCGATTTCCAGCGACTGTGCCGGGTCTGTTCCCAACAGTTTCGTGGCCACGGCCGATGCCGCCAGATTGCCATTGATGTACAACCGCATCTGGAGATCTTCATCAAGTACGCCGGCGACGTGCGTCCAACGGCCGATCGTATCGACCTTGGCCACCGCGGCGGCAAGTTTCGTACTCGAACGCACCACGAAACGCGGCTTGCCACCTCGCAGCGCCAGAGCATAACCGTCCGTCGGACCACCGCGTGCCAGGATCACTCCATCCGGTCGATCGGCGGAGAACCACGCTTCGACTGTCAACGGCTTACCTTGCGGATTCAGGCTTGGCGTCTTTTTGAATTGGACCATGTTCACGGCGGCCGGCCTCCTACGACCCCCGATTACTTTTTCCTCAACGCTACTGCGTGCCTCGGGCGGTGCCTCCTTACTGGTTGCGAACAATTGATGTTCGATGGTCGTCGTCCATTTGAGATATTCGGACTTGCGACCGAAACCGTAAACGTCCTTGTCGTCGAACACCAACAGGCGCCCCGACGGCGCATACTTGCCGGCCTGGTAGTATCCGCCGTGGCCACCGGCAAAGCTGCGTCCATATACCCAGTAGGATCGATGGAACCACGTGTCGTCCAAGAAGCCCATCGGTGCAAACAAGTGTGCCGTTTCGCCACGTTGCACGGACGCTTGCGCCGCAAAGTCGGCGGCATTTGGCCCGATTTCCAAGCGATTGCCTTCCATGTCAATCTGCTGCGAACGGAGATAGACGTAGACGCTATCCGTCGAGAGGATATCCGGTAAGGCAACGGGCATCTGCAGAACTTTGATGTGGTCCTGCATGTCTTCGCCCGTGTGTGGATCGCGATCGTCCATTTTCCCTTCGGAGATCTTGCGACCCGTTTCGGCATCCAGTCGAAAGAACCGCATACCGCCGTCAAGAAAACTCGATCGGCCTGCCACAAAATAGACGACACCACTTTCGATCAGCACGCTGCCATGTACCGGCCAGACGGATTCGAGCTGTTCAAATGCCATGAGTCGTTCGTCACGCGGAGCGGCGCGAAATCGCCACACGAGTTCACCGTCGCTGGCACGCACGCAGTACACCCAACCGTCGGCCGAACCGAACACGGCGCCACCTCGAAAGAGAGTCGGCGGTGAATCGACACGGCCGCCGGTCGTGTAGCTCCACTGGATTTTTCCTGTATCAGCGTCCAAAGCGTGCAGCGTGTGCGCATCCACTTCCGCGACAAACAACGTGCCGTCGGCAACCACGACACTGCTGAGCTTGCCCGCAAAACGCGATTCCCATTGCGGCTTCAACTTGGTCGGAACCTGCGTACCGGAGAACCCGGAACGTGACGCGTCATGACGATAGGTGGGCCAGTCGCTGGGGTCGACTTTGCTAGCCGCTGCATCTGTGAGCGTCCCGAAGGCCGGTCCACGCTCCAACCGCGCCGACTCGTCAACCTCCGCAACCTCTGCCGGAAGTTGCCGGTTCACACTGGCCGGTGCCAGCGCGTTAAGGCCGAACAGTTTTGCCTCGGGATAGCACGCGCAGTTGTGCGGAGGCGCATAGACAAGCCCGTTGCAGGGCATAATGCCATACAGGCAGCCACCTCGGACCCAATGGTGGATATCCCAGTCTTGATTCTTGTGATCGACAAACTCGATTCCAGTCCGCGAGGGCAGGAGAAACTTGTCAGTCGCTTTGGCGATATAGCAGCGGTGATGAAACCAGTAGGTATCGACGTTGGGTGGGAATTCGTTGATCACTTTGCCCGTTCGCAGATCACGGCCAGTGAATACACCCGAATCACGTCCGCTGGTCGTCGGCGCAGACCAGACCAGACCGCTGGCGACCAACAGGTCCTCAGGCGATTGATATCCGCCACGGGCATGTGGGGCCTCCCACAATGGCTTGCCCGTTGACGCGTCGACGGCGTGCATCAGCCGGTCGCCACCAGCAAACAGCAGGATGCCGTCGTGCACAACCAGCTTGGGTCCGAAGTTCATGGTGACGTCTTTGCGACGCCCGGCGGGCGCCGAGTCCCACTGCGGTTTGCCGCTTTGGCGATCCAAACAGACAACCTTTTGGTCGTCGTGAAAATAAACTCGATCGTCATCAGCCGCCAGGGTCAAAGGAGCGACTTTCGATTGAAGCTTCCAGCGCTGCTCGCCCGTGGCAGCGTCCATCGCCACGACTTCACGGGGCAGCTGATTCCAATGGAATTTGCGTTCTTCGCGGACACGCTTCTGGTCCCCCGTGTTGAAGGCCGGCGTGAATCCGCCCGTGTCGAACTTGCCCTTGTTGACCAGTGCCAAGACAGTTCCGTTGCTGACAATGAACTCTTCAGTTGGGCGAGTCGCCTCGAGTGTCTGGACAACTTCTCCGGTGGCGGCGTCGAGCACCGACACGGGCTCCTTGAGACCGAGCGTCACGTATACGCGATCGCCGATGGCCACCAATCGACGTGCCAGTGCGGTGGGCCCACTCTTCAACGGCCACAAGTGGCTGTGCCATTCCTTGATCGGCTGCTTCCACAAAAGGGTACCGTTGAAGGCATCACGCGCGATCAGCGTCCAGCGCGGCGGCATTTGGATCGAGATTCGCGAGCCTTCGTCCATGATGTAGAAAATGCGACCGCCGGTGGAAACCAATGCGCTCATACTGGCCATGCGATCATGGTGGCGTGACCAGCGTGGGCTGCCAATCCACTGCAAATGACGCGGCGGTCCTACGACATCATCGTGCGCGACTGCGTTCCCGCCGGCGTCGTGCAGAAAATGTGTCCATTCATCAATATTGCCGGGACGTGTTTGAACCGTCTTCGTCCATTTGTCGTCTTGCTTGACATACGCCACGCCGCCGGGGACCAGCACACGCATCACCTCGGACATCGGCACGTCGCCCAGATCTTCGGAAACAAACAGATTGACGAGCCGATCGATGTACGGCAACCGGTTACCGGTTAGACGATCAACGGATACGCTGCCATAGTTGCCTTGCGACTGAACAACACGACGTGCCTTGGCAACATTGTCCGCGTTGCGATCCAAGCCCTGTACCTGAAAACGTGAGTCAACACGCAACTTTGCCGTCAGCTGCCCGTCGCCACAGGGAAAGTGCACGACGAAGCCGCCCGTGGCACCAGCCGCCGAGATAATCTCTTGTGCCGTCTCCGCGGCGGCCGTTTGAACTTGCAGCAACGCGAGTCCGAACATCACAATCGCTAATTGGCGGAACCATCGAGTCAAACAGTTAATTTCCGGATGCGGGCAATTCATCGTTTCACGTTCCTTGACAGAGTTGGCAAATGCGGAGACAGTTCCAGCGATAGGTCATTCTATCACGTGAAGTTGCCCACGTCTTGTACGTTGATTTCGAATTCGGCGTGCCGGCGCCGGGCACCTGATGACCACCCTGCGATTGCGGAATTCACTGCGCCGCGATACAAGATAGGCCGCAGCCGGGCGATGACTTTCCCCAATCTATCAAAGAGCAAAGCACGATGCGCGAACTGGAACTTGCCAAACAGGCTGCCGTCGCCGGCGGCGCCGTCCTGACCGAGTACTTCCAAAATGGATTGCCGCAAGCCACCCAGAAAGATCCATCAAAGACCTACGACCTGGTCTCGCGGGCTGATATAGAATCGGAGGAGACGATCGTGCGTTTGATTCGCGACGCCTTTCCCGATCATGAAATTCTGGCTGAGGAAGGGCAACGTGGTGCGACCGATGCCGAACACCTCTGGGTGGTTGACCCTTTGGACGGCACAACAAACTTCCTGCATCAAATCCCACATTTTGCCGTCTCCATCGCCTACTATCGCGGCGGCCAGGCGATCTGCGGTGTCGTCTACAATCCTTCACGCAACGACTGGTATGAAGCCGTGCAAGGGCAGGGGGCTCGATTTCAGGGAGCACCCATTCACGTCGCCAACTGCCAACGGTTGGACGAAGCGCTCGTGGGGATCGGATTTTACTACGACCGCGGTGCCATGATGCAAGCCACGCTTGACGCCACACGTGATCTCTTCGAGCAACAAATCCACGGCATCCGGCGGTTCGGCACGGCGTCGTTGGATCTGGCTCAAGTGGCTGCGGGCGCCTGCGGGGCCTATTTCGAATACGAACTCTCACCGTGGGATTTCGCCGCCGGGCGACTGTTAGTCGAGGAAGCGGGCGGCCAAGTGACGGACTGTCGAGGCGACAGTTTGCGGCTGAAAAAGAGTAGCGTCTTGGCTTCCAACACAGTGTTGCACCCGGCCGTGCTGGCAATTGCACGCAAGCATTTGCCGCCCGATGGCAGTTGAGGCCTGGGGACGACACACCGTGGCGGTGAGATTAATCACATCGTATGGGTCCAACGGATCGAGGGCCAATACCGTTTATTGACAACTAACAAGCTTGCAGTGCGTTGCCGCGCAGGCAAAAATGGTGCAGCTTGCCGTGTGGCTGACGTGCTGCCCGGTTCACATGTTTGTGCCGTCTAAAAACGGTTGAATCTGTGACTGTTGTATAGTCGTTGTTCGCTCCGTGAACATTACGCCAAGATCGCGGAGCCAGCAGCGCCTATTATTGTTGCGCCAATAGTAAGGAGCCTCGCATGATTCGCGTTTACCATCAGCAGTTGTTTGCCACGCCCTTTCTCTTGGTCGCAGTGGTTCTCTTGGTCGCAGTGGTTCTGTTCGCGCCTGTCGCCACGAGCGGTCAAGCGGCCGATCCAGAACCGTTGGCCGGCACCAAACCGATGACGGTCACGGGGGATATCGCATCACAAATGGTTGACGGGATCGATCGGTTCTTGCTGCGCGAACTCGAGCGGTCCATTGCCGACCGTGCGCAGCACTGGAAGCGAGACATCTCGTCGGCGACCGCGTACAACGCGTCCATCGAACCGAATCGTAAGCGTCTGGCCCACATCCTGGGCGTGCGCGACGACCGAGTTGCCTTCGCCAATCCAGAGTTAACCGCTACGACCGCGCAACCGGCCCTGGTCGCGAAAGGGCAAGGGTTCGATGTCTACTCCATTCGCTGGCCGTCGATCGGAGATATGCACGGCGAAGGCTTGATGCTGTTACCCAGCAATGGCAAATCAGTTGCCGATATTGTGGCGATCCCCGATGCATCGCAAACGCCGGAACAGTTGGTCGGACTAACACCGGGAGTCGCTGCTGCTTCACAGTTTCCGCGGCGGTTGGCCAGCGCCGGTTGCCGCGTCATCGTGCCGTCGCTTATTAGCCGCGACATGCAGCGTCGCGCGCCGCCTGGACGAGGCGGCCGAGCAAATCTGACTCACCGCGAATTCGTTTATCGGGCGGCATTCGAATTGGGCCGCCATCTGATCGGGTACGAGCTGCAGAAAATCCTGGCTTGCGTTGATTGGTTTTCAAACGAAGAAGCCGCCCCCCACACGATCGGTGTGATCGGCTACGGCGAAGGAGGCATGCTGGCAATGCACGCCGGTGCGTTGGATCCCCGGATTGATGGTGTTTGCGTGAGCGGTCACTTCGGCTCGCGACAGAAGTGTTGGAACGAACCACTCGACCGGAATGTGTTTGGGCTGCTAGAACAATTTGGTGACGCCGAAATCGCCAGTATGCTGGCCACACGCGTGCTCGTGATCGACAGTACACCCGGACCAGACGTGACGCTGCCCAGCGAAGGTGGTGGTCCTGCCGCGATGAAGTGGCATTCGCCGCAAGCGATCGCGGCGGAACGTCAACGGCTATTCGATCTGGTCGGCAACTTGAAGTTGGAGACAAAAAAGCCAGCTCTAAGTAAGTTCTCAGTCAATGCCGAACCGACCGCCGCTTTTTGCAATGCCTCCACACTGCAGTCGTTTCTGTCGTTACTCGAACTGGACCACGTTCGTGTTCCCGTTGACGACGTCCCCATGAAAGACCTGCGCCGCACTTTCGATACCGACGCAAGGCTGGCGCGTCAGATTCAAGAGATGGACGACCACAGCCAGTGGCTGCTGCGGGAAAGCCCGTTCGTCCGCCGTGAGTTCATGAAGGAGCTTGATACCTCTTCGCTGGAGAAATACGCCGCGTCGGTCGAAAATTATCGAGATTTCTTTCGCCACGAAGTCGTTGGTCATTTTGATCAGCCGCTTCTCCCAGCCGATCCGCGCAGTCGCAAGACGTACGATGAGGAGAAATGGACCGGCTACGAAGTCATGCTAAACGTCTTTCCGGATGTGTTTGCCCACGGCATTCTCTGCTTGCCAAAGGATTTGAAGCAGAACGACAAACGACCCGTCGTCGTCTGCCAACACGGTCTGGAGGGACGACCGACCGATATCGTGACCGGTGACCATCGCGCGTATCATGACTTCGCGTCAAAACTGGCGGAACGCGGTTTCATCACATTCGCTCCTCAAAATATCTACATCTTTAAAGA
>JASLRF010000270.1 GCA_030744095.1 Pirellulaceae bacterium
GTGCTGTCCACCGTATCGTAATGCGCGCCCAGCAAGATGATCTGCTCTGGACGCTTGGCACCAGGAGTCTCGATGATCAGGTTCGTTGCGGTGTCTCCCAGTGCATCGAATTCCTCGCGTCGGACTTCGTATCCCATATCCTTCCAGAGGCCGGTGATGTAGCCAATCGAGGCATCAATCGTCGCCGGCTTGTAAAGCACCCTCGGGCCAATCAAGCCGGCCAGACGATCGACATGAAGCCGTAGGTTGTCGCAGATTTCGGAGGGCGCTGGATTCATCGGCGGAAGAAAACAACTTCAGATCTTTGACTACTTGATTGGACCGCCAGACTGCAAGTACGCCAGCAAATCACGGATCTGTTGATCCGTCAATTCATCGAGCAGTTTTTCCGGCATGAGCGAAGTGGTGGACTCGCGCAGTTCTGCGAGATCCGAACGGCTGAGAAGGGTGCGTTTGTTCTTCGCGTCGAGTAGCGTGATTGATTCTGCTTTTGACTCCGCCAGGAGCCCCGTGATCAGTCGGTCGTCGTTTGTGACCGCGACGTGGGAAATGTACTGCGGCCGAATCTCGGAACTGGGATCGACGATATTGCGAATCAGCTTGAGACGATCTTTCCGCTCCGCACCGGTCAAGTCCGGGCCGATCGAATTGCCCTTGCCGTGCAGCTTGTGGCAGTTCGCACAGATCTCCTCGTAGATCTGCAATCCGCCCACAGCATCACCTTTTCTACGATGTAGCAACTGGCTGACCGCACTGATGCGCCCCTGGTGCTGGAGAGGAGTTGCCGACTGGATGCGTCCCCAGGATTGAGTGACCAGACGGTGCAGTCGCAGGTCGTCATGTTCGAGCAGCTGTCGCACCTGGTCCAGTGTTACATGCTTGGGGTCAATCTCGTTGTTTTCGATCGCTGCCATCAGCGTCGCGGCCCAAGCAGGACGACTGCAGAGCAGGTCAATCGCCGGTGGCTTCGAACCTGGCTTGAGTGCCGGGTAGGCCAATCGAACTTTGCTTCCGATCTGCGGGTCGTCGAAATAAGCCAGTGCCGCCAATGCCGCGCTCTGAACCTGCTCAGCTTCGGTAGGCCGGATCAAGCGAAGTAACGGAACAACGGCCGACGCCGTTTGTGTTTCCCCCAAAGCTTGGATGATGGCAATGCGCTCTCCAAGGGGACGAGAAGCATCGGCGATCAGTGTTACAGCTTGGGCCGCGGGCCCTCCCAATCGCAAAGCCAGTTGCACGACACGGAGATCCGTGGGTTCTTGCTTAAGCAGCGATGCAAGCGGTGCCTCAAGCGGTTTCGGAACGTGTTGCAGCTGGCGACCGGAACGTGCATCGACCATTCCGATGACAACGAGGCCCAGGTCAGCTTCGTCTGGAGCCAATGCGAGCAGCCGCGCGCACGCTGCATATCCGTCATCCGTGCCTTCGGCTGCCAGGCGACGAGCGAGTCGCGCGATGATGAACTCGTGCATGATTGACAGCCGCCACATTTCTGGCGATTCGACCAATCGCAAGACGATCGATGTGTCTGAGATGATCTTGTCTTCGATTGCCCACCACAGAAGCAGCGGCACGTGGACGTCATCCGCATCTTCGTCGTGACGCAGCAACTCCGCAATAATCGGCAGGGCAGCATCGGCAGGCATACGTCTTGCTGTGCAGGCCAATTGGCTTCGAACGATAACACTCGTCTCATCGCGGGCGAGCTGCACGAGTTTCGGTTGAAGGCGTGACGAGACAGTCTTCATGTCACTCAACAGGCGTACGGTCCAGGCTCGAACGTACTCGTGCCCGCTCTTCAGTGTCTCTTCAGCGAGCGGATCATCGAAACCACCAGTCACGTAGATCGACCAGAGGGCTTGCAAAGCCAGACGTTGGTTGCTGCTCTCGAGCATCTCTTTGAGAGCTGGGACGACCGACTTGTCGCGGCGTTCGGCGAACAGTCGGCGTGCCTGGCGAGCGTACCAGTCGTTGGGATGCGAAAGCAGTGTGATCAATTCCGCATTCGACTTTGCGGATAAGTCAAGTTGCTTTGTGTCGATCCGTTTGACGTCACTGGGTGCGACGCGCCACACTCGCCCATCGGCGCGACTTGGCTGATACCACTGGCTGCGATTCTTCGGCGACGAATGCGAGATATTGTAGTCGTACCAGTCGGCCACATAGAGCGCCCCGTCGGGGCCAACCGTCGAATCGACCGGACGAAACCAGATGTCGCTGGTTGTGATGAAATCCCCAGCGGCACGTGTGGCGAACGTCGAGCCGCGTAATTCGACGGTGCTCCAGCGCATCGCACTGTGTCGCGTGTTCGGCGCTATGCAGGCACCATTGAAGCGTTCGGGGAACGCACCGCCTTGGTAGAGCACGAAGCCGCCGGTCAAGCTATCGCCGGTATAGCCATGGTGCTTGACGGGCTGAAAGTAGCCGTACGTATGGGGGTTGTGCAACGGTCCGTGCTTGCCGAATCCTTTGACGTAGTACGCGCCTTGCACGTGATGAACGAGCGGTTCGACGGTGTTGCCACCGGCGAAGAGGTTTCCGAAACGATCAAAGTCGATTCCCCAGGTATTGCCACCCCCTTCGGCGAACAACTCGAACTCCTTGGTTCGCGGATGGTATCGCCACACACCCTGCTGAAATCCGATGCCTCGAATGGCGGCCGTCGAAGTGCTGCCTTGTGCCCCGTACAGCCAACCGTCAGGTCCCCACGTCAACGAATTGGCAAACGCGTGTGCATCGTCCATACCGAAACCAGTCAAGAGGACTTCCGGATCACCGTCGGGCACGTCGTCCTGATCCCTGTCTGCGTAATAGAGCAGGTAGGGCGATTGAACCACGAACACCCCGCCATGGCCCAACGCCATCCCCGACGCCAGATTCAAATCGGACAGAAACTGTTTGACGGTGTCCGGGCGACCGTCGCCGTCAGTATCTTCATAGATCGAAATCCGATCGTTTCCCTTGGGGCCTTTGGGCGGTGGATCAGGGAGCTTGTCATATTTCGTTCGTAGCCAGTTGTCGACCTTGACGGGCGTGAGACCATTCGGGTTGGGGAATTGCCGATATTGCAACACCCACATACGGCCACGATCGTCGAAATTGATCGACAGCGGCTGACTGACCTCCGGCTCGGCGGCCACTAGGCTGATCGCCAATCCATCCGCGACTTTGAACTGTTTGACTGCCGCGGAAGCAGGAAGCGCCG